>JBGUET010000227.1:0-4540 GCA_041821225.1 Sedimentibacter sp. | reverse complement strand
TTCTTTAAGATTCATGCTGCAGCCTGGTGACTGCTCGCCATCTCTTAGCGTCGTATCAAAAATTTTAATTATTCTTTCCATTTTAAACCTCCAAATAATTTGTAATTTAATTTTAAGCAACAAAAAATCCGCCACTGAAAGCATATGCTCTCAGGGACGGATATAGTTCCGCGGTACCACCCTTATTGCCTTTAAGTATAAAAAAATATACAAAAAACCACTCAAATCAGATTCTGTCAAATCTTAGCCTTTAACGGGGCAACGTATTATCCTACTTATTTCAGACAATCAGCTCAGGAGCGAGTGTGTTTTCATGACAGTATCGGCTTTCATCACCACCGACTCTCTGCAACATGTCATATTGAAAAGTTTTTTCTCCATCACAGCTTTTGTTATTTAATTTTCTGAATTGTATCAGAGTTGAAATATTAAGTCAACATTTTTTTATGACACACTTAATGGAAACAATAATATCGATTACCAAAAAAGGAATATATTTCAAATTATAGATTTTGTATTGATTGATTTTCACATGACAGAACTGTCATAAGGTAAGTTAAAGCATATAAAAAACAGGAGATTCACTCCCGTTTTTACATGCATGGTTTGCTGTAACTAATTGTATAATAATTCATTAACAGCTGTTTCTAACTGTTTATCTTTAACATTGTTTTCTTCATTATTTATTAATGCGTTATAAAGTGTATTTTGTGTTGTAAAATCAATTGTTCCATATCCGTATAAAAAGTTGTCCTCTTGAAATTTAACTATTTGGTCAAATGATTTCTTGTCATATACACCATCTGGTTTATCAACGTTATATCCCAATGTATCTAGAATCATTTCAGCAGAGAGAACATCAAGACTCACATTTCCTAAAACAGGTTTATTTTCTTTACTGAATACAGGATATTTAGATATATCTATTTTTTCATTTTCAACTAATATATCTGGTGCTATTCCTATTTTATGAACAGGGGTTCTGTCAACTGAAAAGTATTCTGCAGTGGTAAATTTAACGCCACTACCACTCTTAAGAGGGTAAAGTGATTGCACTATTCCCTTTCCAAAGGAGTTAGTACCTACTATTATACCTTCGTGTTTATACTTTACAGCACCGGCAAAAATCTCTGTTGCACTTGCACTTCCTTCATTTATTAAAACTGCTATTTCATACTTTTGTTCTTTAAGGGTGCTTGAATACACATCCTCTTTTTCTGATTTATAATCTACATAAACAACGGGACCTTCTGTTACGAATAAATTCAACATATCAACTGCTGCATTTAAAGTTCCACCGCCATTGTTCCTCATATCAATTACAATTTTTTTCACATTAGTTTCATCAAATTTTGAAAGTTCTTGTTTTACAAGCTCAACTGTATTGTCAGAAAATTCTGTAACTTTTAAATATCCAATGTTGTTATCCATAATGTGGCCTTCTACAGAACTTGTTACAATTGTATTTCTAGTTAGCTCGAAGGTTAAATTTTCTCCGTTGCGGACTATACCTATTTTTACAATAGTTCCTTCTTTGCCACGAATGAGCAAAGATGCTTGACTTACTGTAAGTCCTGTTATATCAGTTCCATCAACGTATTTAATTACGTCTCCTGCCTTAATCCCTGCTTGTATTGCAGGTGAGTTAGGAAGGGGGGTCAATACAACGACTTGCCCATTAGAGTCAATTATTTGAACACCAATACCTGAAAATTCTCCGGCAGTGTCTTCTAACATGGCCTGGTATTCTTTAGGAGTATAATAAACGCTGTAATCATCTAGAACGTTGAAAAAGCCATCATATAGGCCATTTAAAACATCTTCTTGGCTAACTTCGTAATTGTATTTGTCTAGTACAAAGTAAATAACATTTTCCATGAAATCTACATCTTGGCTAAATTTCTCTTTATCTAATTCTGTGGCATAAGCAGCTGTCTGCATTGAAAAAACTATTATTGCAACAGCAATTATCAAACAAATTTTTCTTTTCATGTTCCACCTCTTTATTTTTTCTCACTTAAGTATATTTCAAAAATGATGAACTGTAAAGCAGTATATGAGCAGATAGCACACATTTTTTGTTCATAACATATAATACTGCAATAAAAAAACGATGAATTTTATAATTTCATCGTTTTTTATTATATACTATTTATTTTCGTTTAAAAAATCGTAAGCGAATTGTGCTGCTAATGCAGAGGCCATGTGAAGAGTGCTTTCATCTACATCAAAAAATTCGCTGTGGTTGTTATAAATTGTACCTAATTTTTCATTATAGCATCCTATGAATCCGAAAAATCCAGGTACGTTAGCTTCTAGATGGCAAAAATCTTCTGCTCCCATAACTTTTGTCATAGGTACAAGAACATCTTCTCCATACAATTTTACAGCCGCATCATGAACAATTCTATTAAGCATTTCGTTATCGTTTGATATTGGGTTTGTAAGGTAGCTGTATTCAAGCTTAGCTGTAACTCCTAATGCTATAGCTGTGTTTTCAACTATCTTCCTTAATTCACCTTCAATTCTATTTCTTGCATCATTATTAAAGGCTCTAGTTGTTCCTTCCATTTCTATGTTGTTAGCGATGATATTAAACCTTTGTCCGCCATTGATAGTACCAACTGTTACAACAGCAGCGTCAAGAGGATTATTTCGTCTGCTTATAAATGATTGTATATTCATTACTATGGAAGCAGCTGCATACAATGCATCATTTCCAAAATTTGGAGCTGAACCATGGGCAGATACTCCAGTTACCGTAATTTTAAATGTATCACAAGAAGCCATTCTTTCTCCTGCTTCCATGCTAAACTTTCCTGCTTCTGTTCCTGACCAAATATGTGCTCCATAAATTGCGTCTACATCATCAAGATAACCATTGTCAACATAATACTTTGAACCTATACCAACTTCTTCACCTGATTGGAATAAAAGCTTTACAGTGCCAGGAAGTTCATCTTTAAGTTCTGTTAAAATTTTAGCAGTACCAAGTTGTATAGCCATATGGTTGTCGTGACCACATGCATGCATATTGCCATTTGTAGAAGCGAAAGGAAGGCCAGTTTTTTCCTTAACAGGCAATGCATCAATATCTGCTCTTAACATAACTGTTTTTCCAGGCTTTCCACCTTTTATAACGCCTATGCAGCCGTTGTAGTCGGAAAAAGTTATTACTTCCATGCCCATTTTTTCTAATTCTTCAACTAATTTTTTAGTTGTATTTTTTTCTTGTAGGCTTAGTTCTGGAATTGTATGTAAATAACGTCTTTGTTCAATAATATAATCTTCATATTTTTTAGCTAAATCTTTTATTACCATTATTTTATCTCCAATCTTATTTAGATTTTTCTTCAAGGAAATCATAGGCGAATTGTGCATAAAGGGCAGAACCTCTATGAAGAACACTTTCATCCACTGTAAATTTATCATTGTGGTTGGAATAAATTAAACCTTTTTTTTCGTTCCTGCATCCTAAGAATCCGTAGAAACCAGGCACAGCTTCAGCAAGATATGCAAAATCTTCTGAACCCATGAGTTTTGGCATGTGAACTAGACTTTCTTCTCCATATAGTTTTACTGCCGCAGCTCTCACTATATTGTTTATATCTTCATGATCGTTAATAACTGGTGAAGCAAAATATGAATATTCAAGCTCTGCTTTACATCCCAATGCCTTTCCAGTGTTTTCAACTATTTCTCTTAAAATTTTCTCAACGGTTGCTCTCACTTCACGTGAATGAGTTCTTATTGTGCCTTCCATTTCCACGTGGTTAGCAATTATATTAAAACGCTGTCCGCCTTTTATAGTTCCAATTGTAACAACAAGTGGATTTAAAGGATCGTTTATACGGCTTACAACAGTTTGAATGTTCATAATTATTGATGAAGCTGCAATAACAGCATCTTTCCCAAGGTGAGGAGCTGAACCATGTGAAGATACTCCAGTAACAATTATTTTAAAATTATCTACTGAAGCCATTCTATTTCCAGATTCAAGACTGAAATAAGGGGCATCCAATGAACCCCAAATATGCATTCCATATACTGCATCTACACCGTCAAGTACACCTTTTTCTACATAATATTTTGCACCGTAGCAAGATTCTTCTGCTGCCTGAAATAAAAGTTTAACAGTTCCTTTTAGTTCATCTTTCATATCTGCTAATATTTTTGCTCCACCAAGGAGCATTGAAATGTGAGCATCATGTCCGCATGCGTGCATGTTGCCATTAGTTGAGGCATATGGAAGACCTGTGTGTTCCTCAACAGGCAATGCATCTATATCAGCCCTCAACATAACTGTTTTACCAGGCTTACTGCCTTTAATAGTTCCTACAAGACCATTGTAGTCAGGGAATGTTTCAACTTCAATTCCCATGTTTTTCAAATCTTCTGCAATTGCTTTTGTTGTTTTGACTTCTTCAAAACTTAATTCTGGCATTGAGTGGTAAAATCTTCTCCTTTCAATTATATAATCATTGTACTTCTCAGCTGAAACTTTTATATTCATAATTCACCTCGTAATATTTATTATCCC
>JBGUET010000226.1:0-4547 GCA_041821225.1 Sedimentibacter sp. | reverse complement strand
CAAATTAATTTTGTTATCAAGCAACATAAATATTATATAGTTTAGATATTCATATGTCAATGTTTTAATACACTATATTCGTAAGTTTTGAAAAATTTTTAACTATCTTTACAAATAAATAAAGCAAATTATGTGTTGTTAATCACTTAACATATTTTAATTTACTTTATTTGTTTTTTAATATAAGTATTGAAACACTCCATATTCTATTACAAGAACTTTTAGAAGCAACAATAATTATTTTTACTATTCTTTTATTATTGAATAACTGCAATTATTATTTGATAATATTTTCTCAATAATAATTAATCCGTATATTATGTTTTCATAATTCAAGCAAACTTGTTGTAAAAAGTTTCATACGCCTTGTATGTCATATAAACATCTGTTTTAGATACAATTTCAAATGGTGCATGCATACTGAGAACAGGGACTCCCAAATCCACCACATCCATGTTATAATTTGCCATTATGTATGCAATTGTTCCCCCGCCCCCCTGATCAACTTTACCTAATTCAGCACTCTGCCATACAACTTCGTTATCATTAAAGAGCTTTCTTAATTTCCCTATATATTCAGCATTTGCATCATTTGCCCCAGATTTGCCTTTGCTTCCTGTATACTTAATCATGGCAACTCCTTGACCCATAATTGCTGCATTTTGTATTTCTGAAACTTGAGGATATGTTGGGTCAACCCCAGCTGCTACGTCTGATGAAAGCATGCTACTGTTAGCCAGAGCCTTCTTAAGTGAACGCTCACAATAATTACCTTCATTTTTTAGGGAAATTACTTCAGCCATCATATTGTTAAAAAACTGTGAATGCATTCCAGTATTACCAACACTGCCTATTTCTTCTTTATCTGCAAACAAAGCTACTGCGGTTCTATTAGGAGTACTTAATTCTAATATGGCTTTCAAAGAGGTATACGCGCACACTCTATCATCATGCCCATATGCCATTATCATTCCACGGTCCAACCCAACATCGCGAGATTTCCCTGCAGGTACAATTTCTAGTTCCGCTGTTTGAAAATCTTCTTCAACCATTCCATATTTTTCATTTAGAATTTTCATAACATTTAGTTTGAATTTTTTTTCATTATCATCTTCTGCAGGAAGGCTTCCAATTATAACATTAAGTCCTTCTCCTTCTATTGCTTCAGACATTTTTTTATCATTCTGGTCCTTTGCCAAATGAGGTAGAAGGTCAGTAATATAAAAAACAGGGTCATCTTGGTCATCCCCTATGTCCACCAAAATTATATCACCATTTTTTTTAACCACTGTTCCGTAAAGAGCAAGAGGAATTGTAACCCACTGGTACTTTCTTATCCCGCCGTAATAATGAGTTTTTAACAAACAAATACCATGTTCCTCATACAACGGATTTGCTTTTATATCTATACGAGGGGAATCAACATGACTTCCAACTATATTCATACCCTTCTCTATATCTTCATTTCCCAAAACTATCAAGACTGCGCTTTTACCTTTGTTTACATAGTACAGCTTTGAACCAGGTCCAATTTTCCTTTGGTCTTCTATGTTCACAAAGCCTTTCTCTTTAGCTCTTTTAATTATTTCTTTTATAGAAAGTCTTTCAGTTTTTGATGCGTCAATAAATGATTTATAATCATCCCCAACTTTAAAAACTTCCGCTTTCCCTTCATTGTTTAATTTATCCCAAATAAAATGTTTTTTGTAAAGAAGTTCGTTGCTCTTTTCCATGACATCTCCTATTCATTATATATTAACGATGCAAGATACATCTGTTTTTTTAACTTAACACATTTAATGTTATAGTTTTTAATCATGCTGAATTCTCCGTCATAACCCCTCATTTGCCACTTTAAATCAGCATTTATGTGAATGTTCCCATCTGATTTTTTCACACTGTTGATTTTATCAACTTGTACATTCATAGCGAGTTCATAATCAGTTGGATTGTCAATAACTTTGCACAAAATATCCAAGTCATTTTCCAATAAGTTTTCTAATTCTATTCTATCTAATTTTTTTTCTAATGAATCCATGTCCTTGTAGCCATACAAGAATTCGTTCATAATATCTATACGCTCATTTAACAAATATTCTATACTATCTATTTCTTCATAGTATTGGTAATTATCTATAGAATTATAACTAAAAAGAAGTGAAAATAGCATTATGTAAACTAAACCATTTTTCATGTGTAATCCCCCTACAATAAATTAAATTGATACCATTTATTATAGGGGGATTCATATGTCTTTTATGGCAATATTTGTCACAAAAATAATATTAATTTCATTTTAATTTCAACATTTTACAACAATAAATAGTAAATTTATTATCCTAATACTATATTTTTTACACTCTTTCTCTTTTCTATAACAAATGGCAACTCCATGAGACCTTGTTGAGTTTTGTCACCTTTTATCATTTTAATAAGCATTCTCATTCCGACTGCACCCATATCATAGTATGGCTCACCAATTGTTGTAAGCTCTGGTCTTACGAACTTACCTTCTCTAATATTTCCAAAACCAACTACAGATATATCGTCAGGGACTTTAATGCCATTATCAATGAAGCTGTCCAATATTCCTATTGCTATTTCATCATTACTGCATACAACAGCTGTAAATTCCCTTGCTTCATTCAATATTGATTTTCCCAATTCATATGCTTTATTATGCTTGTTTCCACCAACAACATATGTTTTAGAAAATTGAAGTTCATTGTCCTCAATTGCTTTTTTATAGCCTGTAATTTTATCATTTTCTACAGTAGTCCTGTTTTCAAAGTCAGAAACGTACACAATTTTTTTATGCCCTTCTTTTATTAGATAATTCATCATTTCGTAAATAGCTGCATTGCAGTCAATAGAAACATAATTCATATTTTCCCGCACATCTCTTGTAAAGTAAACGCAAGGTTTGTTTAATTTTTTAGCAAGTTCAACTATTTCTTCATCAAACTTACTTCCTACTAAGAACAATCCCTCTGCTTGTTTTCTGTCCAACAGTTGCAAATATTTATCCTGTGTTTCTCTGCTTGAATAACTACTGCAAAGAAGTATATCATATCCATACATTTTTCCAATTTCTTCTATTCCCCTGACTATATCAGCAACATAGCTCTGGGCTAGATTATTTACAATAACGCCGATTAAATAAGACCTTCTTGTAACAAGACTTCTAGCTACGTCATTTGGCTTGTAACCAGTTTCTTCAATAACTTTCAGCACTCTTTTCCTAACTTCCGGACTAACAGGTTTAGAATCATTTATAACCCTTGAAACAGTTGAAATGGACACTTCTGCAAGTCTAGCAACGTCCTTTATTGTTATCATAAATCCTCCTCATAAATTTTATAGTAATCACAGAATCCCTAATTTTAATAATATTATATATGTAAATTGCAATTTTCGCAATCGTTTTTTCCCAATTTTCCTAAAAAAATAAACCCGCATGTGCCGCAAACCAATAATTCATACCCGCATTTAGCAGGTGGGATATCTGTTACGTGATTTTGACGTCCTGTCGAAGCAGGCTTGTCATAGGCACTTAAACACGAATTCCCTTATATAATATGTCGGTTGAATTAAAAGATTTCCGCACACCGCAGGCTTTTAAGTTGATTTATTATACCACAATCTTATTTATTTTACAACTTATAATGTAACTTCAATATTTGATTTTACTATTTTGCCCCATGTTATTTTTAATATTCTCATAACCTTTTTAGAGCAATTCATTTAAATCTTTATCAAAAATTACTTCTTTTTCTATTAATAAATTTGCTATTTTATAAACTTTTTCTTTATTGTTTATTATTAGTTCAACTACTTCTTCATATATTCCTCTAGTAAGTTTTTTTACTGATTGTTCAACTGAAGTGAGAGGAATATTCAGTTTCTCTGATAGAACTCTGAAATTAACAAATACAGAATTTTCGTCCATACCATATTGAGAAATGTAATCAACTGCCAAATCAGTTGACCTTTCAATATCATTTTGTGCCCCAGTAGTTACATTTTCTTTACCAAAAAATACTTCTTCTGCCACACGTCCTGCCATTAATACTGCAAGCTGATTTCTTATCCTTGTTTTAGTTACTACCTCTGTTCCTTCAGGTATGCTTAAAGTATATCCGCCCGCTCCCTTGCTGGTTGGAATAACAGATACTCTCATTATTTTATTTTCTGGCATCAAGTATTTTGAAACAAAAGCATGTCCTGCTTCATGATATGAAGTTGTGATTTTTTGTTTGGTGTTTTCTGAAACATTTTTCTTTTCAGCACCAGCTAATATTTCAAGATATGATTTTTGAATGTGATAATTGTTTATTTGTTCAGAATTCTCTCTAATTGCTAAAAGAGCTGCCTCATTAATTAAATTTTCAATCATAGCCCCGCTGAAATACACAGTCAAATCAGCTATTTCTTCTAAATCAATGTCATTTGAAGCATTCATTTTAGAAATGTAAAGATTTAATATTTCTTTTCTTGCATTCTTGTCTGGAAGCATTATTTCTATTTGTCTGTCAAATCTACCTGGT
>JBGUET010000225.1:0-4563 GCA_041821225.1 Sedimentibacter sp. | reverse complement strand
CTGAATAAAATTAATTATTATAATAACTTACACCACTTAATTTATTGCTTATCTATTGCAATTTTATTTATATTCACTATTATTTTTTTAAGCTCAGATTTAATCTCTTCCATGCTTCGGTAATAGCCGCTATAATCCATTCCAAAAGGGTCATCAATATCAAAATTCCTAAAATCTATTATTTCTTCATTAAATGTATTCACAAATTCTTTTAAAGTAAATACTTTTTCAGAAACTTTAGGTGCATACTTTAGTATGGACATTTTATGACTATTTGTCATAGTTAAAATCAAATCAGAATTATCTATAATACTATTATTAAGCTGCCTTGATTTATGATTAGTTATGTCAATTCCTAGACTATTTAATACTTCTATTGCTTTTTCATTAGCTTTTTGCCCTTCATAAGCGCTTATTCCAGCTGATGAAATATTTACGTTGTCAATATGTTCGTTTTTAATTAAATATTTGAAAATACCCTCTGCCATAGGACTCCTGCAAGTATTTCCAGTGCAAACAAATAATATATTCATATACTACCTCAAACAATAATTGTTGTGTTGGCTGCTTTTCCTAATCTGTTCATTATTGCTTTTCCAAGTCCTAGTTCTTCTACTGCTTCAGCAAGGATAACATCCGTACCCATATGATCAAAATTTCTTAAGTCCTTAAATAGATTTGACGAAATAGTTATAAGTCTTGTTCTGTCACCACAGCAAATTGTTGTTTTCCCTTCATAATATTTTTCTGTCTGTAAAGTGGACATAATACCTACTTTGTTTCCTTCTCCAACTAACTTTTCATAATCTTCATTTATTCTACATGCAATATTTTTTTCTGTTCCTTTATATAATATAACTTTAGCTTTAGGGTGATAGTGCCTATATTTTTGACCTGGAGACTTTGGAACGATTTTTTCATCACTCCTTATTATGGCTGGGTCATAATCACATTCCCCTAAAACACTTACAATATCTTCCTTTGTTATTCCGCCTGGCCTTAATATCATTGGTATTTCACCAGTAACATCTACCACTGAAGATTCTATCCCTATATATGTGCTGCCTCCATCAATAATCATGTCAACCTTGCCCATAAGATCCTCTATAACATGAGAAGCTTCTGTAGGACTTGGTCTGCCAGATGTGTTTGCGCTTGGTGCTGCTATTGGTTTCTTGCACGCCTTAATTAAAGCAAGAGCAATTTTATTATCTGGCAATCTTATTGCCGCGGTGTCAAGTCCTGCTGTAATTTTATCTGACAAAATATCCTTTTTATAGAATATCATAGTTAGAGGCCCTGGCCAGTATTTTTCAGCCAAAAGTTTCGCATTTACAGGGACGTCTTTTGCTAAGTCATAAAGTTCTTCAAATTCAGCAATATGTACAATCAACGGATTATCTTGAGGCCTTCCCTTTGCTTTAAATATTTTGTCAACTGCTTCATCATTTAATGCGTCTGCACCTATTCCATAAACTGTTTCAGTGGGAAATACAACTATTCCTCCATTATTTATAATATCTGCAGCTTCTTTAATAATACTATAATCTATATTTTCAGCATCCATTTTCACTATTTTGGTGTTAATTTCTTTTTCCATTTTACATCCCTTTCTAACTGTAAAGCCATTTATACAGAAACAATTTTGATTAGCAATTTTTTTATCTATTGTGTATAAGACTCATATCCATTGCCATTAGCTTGCATATTGCCAATCTATCGTTCATTATATACTAGATTAACTTTATGTACAAGAATTTACTTCTTAATAAATATTTAATTTCTGAAAATATTGTACTCGCATATATATTAATAAGATTAACAAAATAGGAGGAAATTTTGAACATAGTTTATTATTTTATTGCAGGATTTTTAATAGGAGGCATTGGTACTTGTATAGGTGGCTTAATATCTGTTTTAATTGGCAATCCCAGCGACAGAACAGTTTCTGGACTTCTTAGCTTTGCTGTCGGCATCATGCTTGCTATAATAACATTTGACCTTATGCCAGAAGCTTATGAGATAGGTGGATTTTTTATTGTAACTCTTGGTCTTGTGGTTGGACTGGTAATGGTATTTTTTGCTGAAGAAATGATACCCGTCAAACAATTGCACAAATTCAAAGGCAAAAAATTGAATTATATTAAAATGAGTATTGTCTTAATCATAAGTCTCAGTCTTCATAATTTTCCAGAAGGAGTCGCCGTTGGTTCAAGTTCAATTTATTCAAATAATTTGGGTATAAAAATAGGAATACTAATTGCTGCTCACAATATTCCTGAAGGTATGAGTATTGGTATTCCTCTTGTTATGGCGGGCGTTTCTCCCTTATATGTTGTATTGCTCACTTTAATTACGGGGCTTCCTACAGCATTTGGCTCAGTTTTAGGTGCTGTTCTAGGTGGCATATCAAAATATTTCATAGCATTCTGCCTTTCTGCAGCAGCAAGCAGCATGCTTTATGTATCAGCAAATCAATTGCTTCCTGAAGCACACATATTACACAAGGGAAAAAGCAGCGCTATTTTTCTATTGATTGGTTTTATAACTGGATGTTATTTATCTTATTTAATATAGCTAAATGTCCATATGAATATTATCGTAAACCAAACTATTATTAATAATTATTGATTTTAAATCATCCATATCTTTTTTATGAAATTTCACACACAAACCACAGCTAGAACTTATACTTCTAGGCACTGGTATTATTCTAAATTTAAAATTGCAGCTTTTTAGCACAGTTTCAACTTTCATTGCATATGAAACCGATTTAAAAGTCATATAATTATATTGATCCATAATATTACCTTTGTTATTTTTAAATTAAGTATAACAACATAAATCTTGGGAGTCTAATAAAATTAAGTTATAATTATGATCTTAACTATAACTTTGTTTTATAATTGCAAAAATTAATTCATTTCATCTAATGTAAGACTATATCCCTCTAAAAATTCATCAATGAATATTTTAACATCCTGTCTTTCCATGTTATTTATTTCATTTAATATTGATTGTTTTGCCTTTATAAATTCCTTGTTGCCTGATTTTTCTTCTTCAATACACTTAATGTAAGCACTTATTTTGTCAGCGGCCTTTATAGTCTTCCAGATTGCTTCTTCTTCTTCTTTTGGTATGAGCACAGATTCATAATCCTCGTAAAAATCATCGGGTAGTAAATCTAGAAGTTTTTTATTTGCAGTAAGTTCTACTTCCTTGTATGCCGTTTTTATAACATGATTAAAATATTTAACTGGAGTTGGCATATCTCCTGTAAATATTTCTGAGGCATCATGGTAAATAGCATACAAAGCAGCTTTTTCAGGATTAACATCCATATTTAAACGTTTTTTCTGAATAACAGTCAATGCATGGGCTATTACTGCTACATCAAGGCTGTGTTCAGACACATTTTCATCCTTAATGTTACGCATTAAACCCCACCTATTTATATACTTCATTCTTGAAATGAACGCAAAAAAATTTGATTTTTTCATATGCTATCTCCATCTATATTTCTAATTATTTATTCACTATCTGCTCCTGATGCACCATAACTTTTCATGATTTTCTTCATACCCTCAGTTACTTGAATTGTATCATCTTTAAAAATCCATAAAGCCTCAACACCGTCTAAAGACTCTACTAAGGCTCTGCCCTCCTCATAAGGAAGCAAAAATACTGTGGTTGATAAAAAGTCTGCTTCACCTGAGTTTTCTGTAATTATGGAAACTGCTCTAAAATAATCCCCAGGCATAAGTGTTTCAGGGTCTATTAAATGATGTATTCTTTTGTCACCTACCATGTAAAATCTTTGATAATCACCGCTAGTAACTACTGATGCATTGTTTATATAGACCGTCTCCAATACACTTATTTCCGAGTTACCTATTGCGCTTTCAGGGTTTTGTACACCCACACCCCATTTGTTTCTAATTCCATCTAATGGTTTGCCAAATGTTCTAATATTTCCTCCCGCACTGATAATACCAGAAGTAAAACCTTCTTTAATCATTTCCTGGACAACTATTTCAGTGGCATAACCTTTTGCAACTGCTCCCACATCTAGACTCATTAAAGGATCATTTAAATACACCGTGCTGTTTTCAACATCAACAATTACTTTGTTTATGTCTGTATGTTCATTAGCTTTAAGTAAATCTTCCATTGGAGGTATTTTTGCATTTGCTGGGTCAGATTCAGCTTCATCTCTGTAATCATGCCAAATATTAAGTACTGAACCCATTGCAATATTTGTTCGCTTTTCTGTTTTTTCGTACATCTCTTTTGAAAATATAATTAAATCAACTAGTTGTTTGTCTACCTTTACAGGTTTTATCCCAGCATTGTCATTTATTGTTTTAACATTGTTTATTTCATCATAGTAATTGTACTTGTCAAATAATTTATGAAGATATAACATTCTATCATGAATTTTTCCCGCATATTCATCGAATTGCTCTTTTGTCTCAGTATAACCAACCACTTGGGTAACTGTATCAAAGATATCCAAAAAAGTATAACTATATTTTTCATATGCTTTTTCTGTTGTAGGTTCTT
>JBGUET010000224.1:0-4640 GCA_041821225.1 Sedimentibacter sp. | reverse complement strand
CTTATGGATTCAGTTAATACTTCAGTTGCCTGTTTGTACTCTTTTGTTTTTATTAAGTAAAGTCCCTTTAGTCTTAAAATTATACTTCTTTCTTCTATTATGTCTTTTTTTTCAAGGAGTTTAAGGCTCTTGTCAATATATTCATACATTGTATCATTGCTATCAATTTGTATGGCGTAGAATATCATCTGTTTGTAATTGTTTAACATATAAATAATATTATCTAATTTATTTGCTAATTTAATGCTTACATTGATGTTTTTTATTCCTTGTTCATATTTTCCTATGGAAATATAGTACCTTCCAGCTAAATATGATATTTCCATTTTAATTTTCATATATTCAGTATCTAAATTAGCTAAATTGTTCAAATCATTTTCAATATTTAGAAATTCTGATTCCACATCGTACATTCCCTTGAAATTACAAGCTTTTATTATTTCTGACGACAAAATAGGATAGGTTTCGTGATACAAGGTAAAATAATCGGTTAGAATTTCAACTCTATTTTTTAAGTCTATATAATTACTATTTGTTTGCTCCGAATTGTATGTGCTTTTTAATTCCAAAATTTCTTTGAACATTATTTTAGTTTTATGTTCAGGTTCAATCCCTAAATCTTGTTTCAAAATTTCAGCAAGGTCACGATAAAGTTTAATTGACGTATTGCAATCCTCTGAAAATGCAAATATTTTCATGAAATATCTATAAGTTTTTTCATTGTAAGGGTCGTTTTCAGTTAAAATGCTTAAATATTTGCGAATGCTACTAAAATCTCCTATGCTTACAAGCTCATTAACTTTGTTATATATTGATTTAATATAAATATCTTTAAAGAAACTTCTTTTCTCTAACAACCAATTATCGAAGTTGCAGCAATTTTTGACTAAGAAGTTCATGAGGAAATCTCCGCTGTACATAATTCTTGAATTTAGAATTGTGATGTTGTCTGTATCTATTTCAACTGTAATATCGTTAGAAAACTCAATTATTGATTTTGAAGGTGTAAATATTGCAGGGAATATGCTTGTTTTGATTTTATATATGGCGTCTCTTAAATTCTTGCGGCCTGTTTCTTCGTTTGAGTCAGCCCAAAACATGTTGATCGCTTCTTGTCTTGGAACTCTTTTATTAATGCATACATAATAAAACAAAGCCTCAGATTTCTTGTAAGGGAAGGCTATTTTTTTATTATTGAATTCAACTGAGGGATTTCCAAGAAGTTTTACATAAACAATATCCATTGCATACTCCACTATAGTATAATAATGTAATGATATATTATATTATTAAAAAAATCAATGCAAAAAAATTATGCCTTATAACGTATAAGGCATAAAAGTTGTTTATAAAAAACAAGGGGGAGAGGGTTTAATAAGCAAATAAGCTTATCAACAATTATTATTATAAATAAAAAAGCTTTAAGAAATCTTAAGCTTAGACGAATTTTCGACGGATATTTATTATAATATAAATAACGATATAATTGGAGGTATTAAGATGATAAATAATTTAGACATATCAAAGGCTATGACAATTAAATTAGAGGATGTTCTTCCAGAATACCCTGTTTTCAAGGAAAATATAAGAAGAGCACCAAAGAGAGAACTTACATTAAACGAAAGAGAAATAAAGCTTGCTTTAAAAAATGCTCTAAGGTATGTTCCTGAAAGCTTACATGAAAAGTTGGCACCAGAATTTTTAGATGAATTGATGACAAGGGGCAGAATATACGGTTACAGGTTTATGCCAAAGGAAAGAATATATGGCAAACCAATTAATGAATATAAAGGTAAATGTGTAGAAGGCAAGGCATTTCAAGTTATGATAGACAATAATTTAAACCATGAAGTTGCTCTTTATCCATACGAATTAGTTACATATGGTGAAACAGGGCAAGTGTGTCAGAATTGGATGCAATACCAATTAATTAAAAAATACTTAGAAAAATTGACTGATGAGCAAACGCTAACAGTTATGTCAGGACATCCACTTGGATTGTTTGCTTCTAATAAAATGAGTCCAAGAGTAGTTGTTACTAATGGATTGATGGTTGGTATGTTTGATAATCCTCACGATTGGTCTAAGGCAGCTGCAATGGGATGTTCAAACTATGGTCAGATGACGGCAGGTGGTTGGATGTATATAGGACCACAGGGTATAGTCCATGGAACCTATAACACTTTAATAAATGCTGGAAGAAAAGAACTTGGAATCCCAGATAATGAAGATTTAGCTGGACATTTATTTATAACTTCAGGCCTTGGAGGCATGAGTGGGGCACAAGGAAAAGCCGTGGAAATAGCTAATGGAGTAGGAATAATTGCTGAAGTAGATTATTCAAGAATTGAAACAAGAATTAATCAAGGATGGGTATCAAAAGTAACAGACAATCTTGAAGAAGTTTTTAATGTTGCAAAGGAATACATAAATAAAAAGCAAACTATTTCTATTGCCTACCATGGAAATATAGTTGATCTTTTAGAATACGCTGTTGAAAACAACATACGTGTAGATTTGCTTTCTGACCAAACTTCCTGTCATGTTCCATACGATGGAGGTTACTGTCCTAAAGGTTTAACTTTTCAGGAGAGAACAGAACTTTTGAATAAAGACAGAGAAAAATTTGCAGAACTTGTAAACAAAACATTGTCAGAACATTTTAGGGCTGTTAACACATTAGTTAATAGGGGAACTTACTTCTTCGATTACGGGAATGCATTTATGAAGGCCGTATTTGATTCTGGAATTACTGAAATTGCTAAAAATGGTTTTGATACTAGTGAAGGATTCATTTTCCCATCTTATGTAGAAGATATAATGGGACCAATGCTTTTTGATTATGGGTATGGACCTTTTAGGTGGGTGTGCTTAAGTGGAAATCCAGAGGATTTAAGAAAAACAGATCATGCTGCTATGTCAGTAATTAATCCTGAAAGAAGAGGTCAAGACCGAGATAATTATATTTGGATACGTGATGCTGAAAAAAACAAATTAGTAGTTGGTACTCAGGCAAGAATTTTATATCAGGACGCACTGGGAAGAAGGGACATTGCCTTAAAATTTAATGAAATGGTTAGGAGTGGTCTCATAGGACCTGTAATGATTGGAAGAGATCATCATGATACAGGAGGAACGGATTCCCCTTTTAGAGAGACTTCAAATATATATGATGGAAGCAATGTTACTGCAGATATGGCAATTCACTGTTTTGTAGGTAATGCTGCAAGAGGAATGAGCTTTGTTGCTCTTCACAACGGAGGTGGAGTGGGAATAAGCAAAGCGATAAACGGCGGATTTGGAATGGTCTTGGATGGAAGCCAACGAGTGGACGACATCTTGATTAAATCCATACCTTGGGATACAATGGTTGGGGTATCAAGAAGAAGCTGGGCGAGAAATGAGCATTCAATTGAAACAACTGTGGAATTCAACAAACAATTTGTAGGCAGTGACCATATAACAATACCATATGTAGCAAGCGATGATTTAATAAATAAAACATTGGACAATTACAATGAAAAATAGGAGAAAACTATGGAAAAAATAATCGAGTGTGTGCCTAATTTCAGCGAAGGAAGAGATTTAGTAAAATTAGAGAAAATTCTTGATGTGTTCAGGGGAAGAAAAAATGTTAAGCTTTTAGATTATTCTAGTGATGAGGACCACAACAGAACAGTTGTAACTATAGTAGGCGAACCCGTTGCATTAGGTGAGGTAATGGTAGAAGCCATTGAATTGGCAGTTAACTTAATCGACTTAAATCATCATGAAGGCCAGCATCCTCGCATGGGTGCAGTGGATGTTGTTCCATTTATACCAATTAAAAATGTTACTTTAGAAGAAGCTGATAAGTTAGCTAAATATGTTGCAAAACAAGCCGCTGAAAAATGCGGTCTGCCATTTTTCTTATATGAAAAATCAGCAACAGGGCAACACCGAGAAAATTTAGCAAATATTAGAAAAGGGCAATTCGAAGGAATGGCTGAAAAAATGAAAGATGAAATTTGGAAACCTGACTTTGGTCCTGATACTATTCACCCTACAGCAGGAGTAACAGCAATCGGCGCAAGGATGCCTCTTGTTGCTTTCAATGTAAATCTTTCAACCAACAACTTAGAGATTGCCAGTAAAATAGCAAAACAAGTAAGGCATATAAATGGAGGGTTTAGGTATGTTAAAGCCCTTGGAATAGAGCTTGAAGACAGAGGAATTGTCCAAGTATCCATGAATTTAACAGATTATTCCAAGACTGCAATCTACCTTGTTTTTGAAACAATAAAAATGGAAGCGGCAAGATATGGAGTCTGTGTTTTGGGAAGCGAAATAGTCGGTCTTGTTCCCATGCAAGCAATTGTAGATACTGCGGATTATTATTTGCGACTTGAAAATTTCTCAGTAAACCAAGTACTTGAAACCAGATTACAATAAATAAAATGCTGAGTACTTTATTTAAAGGAGGATTTTATGAATAAATTATTAATTAAAAATGCTTCAGAACTTGTTACTTGCAGCGGCAAAAGTCCAAAGCATGGCAGAGATATGTCTGATATTGGCTTAATAAAAAATGGATGTGTTGTAGTTGAAGACGGAGTTATAGTTGATCTAGGCATTACAACAGACATTTTATTAAAATATGA
>JBGUET010000223.1:0-4641 GCA_041821225.1 Sedimentibacter sp. | reverse complement strand
GGTTCATCTAATACCAACCTTCCCATGTCATAGACACAGTGGTAATAGGTATTATCACCTTTCACAGTAGCGGGGGCTGTAACAGATTAAACTGTTTTCCCTTTTAAAACTTATTAGTTACCAAATTTAACATAAACATATTTAATTAAATGAAGTATATATTAATAAAAAATATTTGTCAATCTTAAAATGCACATTTTATTATACATGTATCACAGATTAAAATAATGTTAAAAAATAATCTTGACAATATTTTAATCTGTGATAATATTAGCTCACAATCGAATAAACCTGTTGAGGTTAATATTTTTATAGAAGGAAGTTGTTTACAACACACGGTACCGCCACTGTATGCGAATTTATTTCGTTAGTCAGAGACTTACTTAACAGGAATAGTATCCAGCGAGTACTGGCCATGCTGACACATTATGTGAAATTTTTATACAGAAATACGGACTGTAGCTTATGCTACAGTTTTTTTTATAGGTGGAATATGGGAAAAAAAGTCAAATATTATAAACATACAATCCAAAAATGTACAATCGTAGGAATTGTACTACTAATACTAACAATTATTTTGTGCATTTTTTTTGCCAGTCAGGGTGCAATGAAATTAAAATTCATTGATACTCAGAGAATTGTTTGGGCAAAAATCACGGGTAACCAAGCATTGCTTTCCCAATATGCTCAAAATGAAATTGCTATAATATGGGATATACGTCTGCCAAGAATTATCTGTGGCGTCTTTGTAGGTGGTGGTCTTGCTGTGGCAGGAGCAATGTTTCAGTCTTTGCTTAGAAATCCTCTAGCTGACCCCTATACTTTGGGAGTATCTACGGGAGCAGCCTTTGGCGCTTCTGTAGCAATTATTATAAATATTTTATATGGTATTTATATTTCAATTACAATAAGTGCATTTGTCTCAGCCTTCATAACATTAATTCTAGTTATTTTTGTTGCAAACAGAGGCGGTGGATTGTTTAGCTCCAATCTAATTATTGCCGGTATCATTGTAGGTTCAATTCTTTCTGCTGGCATAAGTTTTATCAAAATGATTGCAGGAGAAAATGTTTCTGCCATTGTATTCTGGCTCATGGGAAGTTTATCTTCTAGAACCTGGTTAAATGTTTTAATGCTAGTGCCCCTTGTAACCATTGCCAGTATTATTGGTTACATTTATGCCAACGATCTTAATATTATGACCTCTGGTGAAAACAACGCTCAGACACTTGGAGTTAACACTAAGCACACACGATATATCTATTTGATATTAGGATCTTGCATCACTGCTGTATGTGTTGCAGTTAGTGGAATTATTGGTTTTATTGGATTAGTTATTCCACACCTTCTGCGCTATTGGTTAACTTCAGATAACAGAATATTGATTCCACTTTCCATGTTGCTTGGAGGGCTTATTCTTTCTATTGCAGATAATTTCACCAGGCTCTTATTCATTTCGGAAGTTCCCGTTGGGGTTCTAACAACATTGATTGGTGGTCCATTCTTTATTTATGTATTCATTACAAATCATAACAAGGTGAAGCCATGAAAAACACGATTATGCAGGTGCAAAATATTGATTTTGCCTATGGTCAAACAAAGATATTAAAAAATATATCATTTGAAATACCTCAGGGACAGTTTATCTCTATAATTGGACCAAATGGCAGTGGAAAATCAACGATTCTCAAAATAATGAGTGGAATATTGACAGCAAATCATGGACAAGTTACATATAAAAATAATAAATTGAATGATATTTCCATACGAGATAGGGCTAAAGAAATAGCAGTGATTCATCAACGGGAAAAAAACGAGTTTCCATTTAGTTGCATGGAAACTATAATAATGGGATTGCATCCTCATCGCAATCGCTTTGAGCCGGTAACCTCAGAGAATCTTACCTTTATAAATGAAATTATGCATTTGACAGATACATATCATTTTGCAAATAAACTCACAACAGAAATTAGCAGTGGAGAGTTGCAACGTGTAAATCTTGCCAAGGCCTTGGTTCAAAAGCCAAAACTTTTATTGATGGATGAGGCTATGTCGGATATGGATGTAAACGCTCGTATCCAATTAACAAAAATTCTTAAAAAACAAATTAAAGACGTGGGGCTTACGGTAATAGAAATTAATCATGATTTGAATATGGCCTACCAGTTCAGTGATAAGATTATTGCTTTAAAAGAGGGAATTGTGGATTTACAGGGCATTCCCTCAAAGGTTATGGATACAGATTTTTTTAAGCGTGTTTTTAGGGTGAATGTCCAAATAATAGGTGAACATGGATTTTTCATTCTTGACAATATATAAATTTTTAGGAGGAATTATGAAAAATAAATTTATTAGGAATTTGGTTTTATGCCTTACTTTAATCATGGTAACTGTTAGCTTTTCAGGTTGTTCAAGTTCTACAAATCCTACAAGTAGCGGTGCAGACACAGTGGCTAAAATAGGTGATGCAGATAAAAAAGCAATTTTGGTTGTTAGCTTTGGTACTTCATACAATGAAACGAGAGCTAAAACAATAGATGCTATTGAAGAAAAAGTTAAAAACACTTACAGTGATGATTATGATGTAAGACGTGCATTTACTTCACAAATTATTATTGACAAGTTAAAAAGCAGAGACGGCTTGGAAATAAACAATGTTGATCAGGCAATGCAAAGCTTTGTTAACGAAGGATTCGGCACACTTTATATTCAGCCTACACATGTTATGAATGGTGAAGAATATGATGAATTATGCGCTGCCGTTGAGCCATACATACAAAATTTCGAAACCATACGCATAGGTAAACCATTATTAACATCAACAGAAGATTATGAAGAACTTGTTAATATTATAAAAGAAGAAACCAAAGAACTAAATGAAGAAGGTACAGCTGTTGTATTTATGGGACATGGTACATCACATTTTGCTAACGCTACATATGCATGCCTGGATTATCATATGAAACATGAAATTTCAGAGAATTATTTTGTAGGTACTGTAGAAGGTTATCCAACCATTACTGAAGTTATTGGTGATGTTGAAAAGCAGGGGGCTACTAAAGTTACTTTGTTGCCATTTATGATTGTTTCTGGTGATCACGCTAATAATGATATGGCTGGAGATGAAGAGGATTCGTGGAAAACACAATTCAAACAAGCTGGATATGAAGTTGATGCTGTTCTTAAAGGCTTAGGAGAATATGAAGGCGTACAAAACATGGTAGTTGAACATCTTCAAGCAGCAATTGATGGACCTGTAGAATAATAATTAATTTGAAATATTTTTTAAGCGAGGAACTTTATGAAAAAACAAAAAACTATTCTAGTGTTTATAATTGCTTTTGCTTTAATGCTTGTGGGATGCAAAAGCCAGCAAATAAGTCAGGTAACTACTAGTGAAACATCTGCCATCAGTTTTACAGACGATGAAGGCAGAATAATTAATTTAAATGAACCATGTACACGAATTATTTCTTTATATTCTGCTCATACTGAAAATCTATTTTCATTGGGTGCTGGTGACTCATTAATAGGTAATTACAAAACTGGTATTTATCCAGCGTCAGCATCAAAGATTACCATGTATGATTATAATTCAGACCCAGAAAAAGTTATCGCCGCTAATCCAGATTGTGTAATTATTAGACCGTTTATCACAAATAAATCTCCACAATTTGTACAGGCCCTTGAGAATGCCGGAATTGTTGTAGTTTCTTTATATCCTGAAAGCTACGATGATTTTCCTGAATATATTAGCAGGCTAGCCATGCTGGTAGGAAAAGAGGATGAAGCCAAGGAACAACTTGCACTGCTCGATAATCGAATTATGAACATTGAAAGTCTAACCCAAAATATAGATAAAAAGCAGACAGTGTTTTTCGAATCCACAGAAACAAACATCCGTACTGTTACAGAAGATTCTATGCCAGGTCTTGCTATTATATCTGCCGGAGGAATAAATGTTGCAGCCGGTGCTAAGGCCATTGAAAATGGTAGCTCTATTGCAACTTTTGGAGAAGAAGCAATAATGAAGCATGCTAATGATATTGATGTCTATGTATCTCAACGTGGTGCTATGAACTCTGGTGGTAGTCTAGTTGGTATTTCCGAAAGAGCTGGCTATTATTCCATAAAAGCAATTCAAAACAATCGTGTTTTCGAAATAGATGAGAAAATTATTTCCTCACCAACATTTAGATATTACAAAGGGGTTAATGAGTTGGCACGATTTATGTATCCAGAGGAAATGGACAATTATGATGCTTTCAAAAATAATAACATTGCAACAAAACAGGATTTTGCCTATATCATTGTAAAAATTTCACATACTCCACTTTATTTACCATCATCTTCAAAATATTATGATACAGAATATGAAGGTCATACTTATGGAATATTTAAAGATGTAGACTGGCAAACAGAAGAATTTGATTTTATCGAAACTGCGGTTAATACAGGTGCTGTTGAAGAAGAAAAATCTAATGGAGAAGAATACTTTTATCCTGGTAAAACCGTAACACGAGAAGACTTAGCAAAAGCTGCTATTAGATTGGGCAATTATAATGTTCAGGATAGCCATAAAGTGATTGAAGATTTAAACAGCTGTTCAAACAGTAGACTGGTTCAATTAGCTGTAGATAA
>JBGUET010000222.1:0-4644 GCA_041821225.1 Sedimentibacter sp. | reverse complement strand
GCTTGCATGATTATGAAAAATAACTTATAATAGTATTCACTTTATAAGTTTAAGAATAAGATGATTGGGGAGTGAATTATGGAGAATTATGGAATACCTAAAAAACAAGGTCTTTATGATCCCGCATTTGAACACGATGCATGTGGAATGGGATTTGTTGTAAATATAAATGGCAAAAAATCATATGACATCGTAGATGATGCTTTAACAGTTCTTGAAAACATGAGTCACAGAGGAGCAAGCGGTTCAGATGAATCTGGAGATGGCGCTGGAATAACAGTGCAAATACCCCATGACTTTTTCAAAAGGGAAAGTGAAGTATTGGATTTTGAATTGCCAGATGAAGGAAACTATGGGGTTGGAATGCTGTTTGCCCATAAGTATGATAAATTTAGAAACATACAAATGAAAACATTTGCTGATATTGTTGCAGAAGAAGGACAAGAAGTTTTGGGCTGGAGAGATGTACCTGTTGATGGTGGAATAATAGGAGAAAAAGCTAAAGCTGCAATGCCAAGAATAATTCAGGTATTTATAAAAAAGAATGACACCAAAACAGATTACATGGATTTTGAGAGAAAGCTATATGTTATTAGAAAAAGAGCAGAAAAAACAATTGGTCCTATGAGCGAACAAAATGGAGGAATATTTTATTTTGCAAGCCTTTCTTCTAAAACTATAGTTTATAAGGGTATGCTTACCTCTGAACAGCTTAGAAATTTCTATTTAGATCTTTCGGATCTTGAATTCAAATCTGCTTTGGCCATGATTCATTCTAGGTTTAGCACAAACACTTTTCCAAGCTGGGAAAGAGCTCATCCTAACAGATATTTAGTTCATAACGGAGAAATAAATACAATAAGGGGTAATGTTAACTGGATGAATGCCAGACAGAAAAGAACAACATCTCCTTATTTTGAAAATATTCATAAAGTTTTTCCTATAATAGATGAAACAGGCAGTGATTCTTCTATGTTTGACAATTGCCTGGAATTTTTATATTTAACAGGAAGATCTTTGCAAGAGTCAATAATGATGATGATCCCTGAACCATGGGAAAAAAATAAATTAATGTCTAAAGAAAAAAGAGAATTTTATAAATTCAATAACTTCCTAATGGAATCTTGGGATGGGCCTGCAGCCATGGCTTTTACGGATGGTGATATTATAGGAGGCATACTAGACAGAAACGGATTAAGACCTTCTAGATATTATATAACGAAAGATGACAGAGTTATACTAGCATCTGAGGTTGGAGTAATAGATTTAGATAATGACAACATTAAATACAAGGGACGTCTTGAACCAGGTAAGATGCTTTTAATTGACACCAATGCCAAAAGAATAATTACAGATGATGAATTGAAAAAACATGTGTCAACACTTCATCCTTATGGTGAATGGAATAAAAAACATGTGATAAATTTAAGTGATTTAACAGGTGGATTAGAAAAAGAAGGTAAAATGAATGATATTTTACAACAACAAAAAGCTTTTGGATATACTTATGAGGACATAATTAAAGGTATTTTACCAACAGCAATAGATGGGGAAGAACCAGTAGGTTCAATGGGTATTGATTCACCTTTAGCAGTGCTTTCAGAAAAACCACAAATGTTGTATTTGTACTTTAAACAACTTTTTGCTCAGGTTACTAATCCTCCTATAGATGCAATAAGGGAAGATATAATAACATCTACAAGCATGTGCCTTGGCGACAGTGGAAATTTAATAAATCCCGAAGGGGATAATTCAATGAGTTTGTTTTTGGAGAATCCAATACTTACTAATGAACAACTTAATATTATTAAAAACTTAAATAATGAAAATTTAAGAGTTGCTTCAATTTCTATACTTTATAAAATATCTGAAGGACCAAAGGCAATGGAAAAAGCCTTAGATAGAATATTTGCAGAAGCAGATACGGCTATTACCAGAGGAGCTAAAATACTTCTGTTGTCAGATAGAGGTGCAAATAAAGATTTTGCAGCAATTCCAGCACTCTTAGCTTCATCAGGACTTCATCAGTATCTTACAAGGATGGAGAAAAGAACAAATATTGGTATTATATTAGAATCAGGAGAACCAAGAGAAGTTCATCATTTCTGTACACTTATTGGTTTTGGGGTAACAGCAATAAATCCTTACTTGGCTTTAGAATCTATTAAGGACCTAGCAGAAAATGGATCTTTAAATAATCTTAGTTATGAAGAGGGTAAAAATAATTATATAAAAGCAATTGTAAAAGGAATATTGAAAGTTACTTCAAAAATGGGTATTTCTACAATCAGGAGCTATCACGGAGCTCAAATATTTGAGGCAGTAGGTATAAAAAAAGAAGTAATTGAAAAATACTTTACTAAAACACCATCAAGGCTTGAAGGAATAGGACTTGAGGAAATTGCTATTGAAAATCAAATGAGACATGAAAGTGCATATGATGAAAATTCACCATATACAGACACCCTTGAAGTAGGCGGATATTTTCAATGCCTTGAAGAAGGAGAAGCACATATGTACAATCCTGAAACAATATATATGCTTCAAAAATCATGTAGAGAAGGTAATTATAATTTATTCAAGCAGTATTCAGAAAAAATCAATGAAGAAAAAATATATACCTTAAGACACCTTCTTGATTTCAATTACAATTACAAAGAATCTATTCCAATAGAGGAAGTAGAATCTGTTGATTCAATTGTTAAGAAATTTAAAACTGGGGCAATGTCTTATGGCTCTTTAAGCAAGGAAGCCCACGAGTGTCTTGCTGTTGCCATGAATAGATTAGGCGGCAAAAGCAACACTGGAGAAGGTGGAGAAAATTCTGAAAGATTTAAAATATTGGAGAATGGAGACACAAAAAATAGCGCTATAAAACAAGTAGCTTCTGGAAGATTTGGAGTAACAAGCAACTACTTGGTAAATGCAAGGGAAATACAAATTAAAATGGCTCAGGGAGCTAAGCCTGGTGAAGGTGGGCAACTTCCCGGACTAAAAGTATATCCTGAAATTGCAAGTGTAAGGCACTCAACACCTGGTGTAACTTTAATATCACCTCCACCACATCATGATATATATTCAATTGAAGATATTGGAGAACTTATACATGATTTAAAAAATGCAAATAGGTATGCCAGAATAAACGTAAAACTTGTATCAGAATCAGGAGTGGGTACAGTTGCAGCAGGACTTGCAAAAGGAAAGGCTGATGTTATTTTAATAAGCGGATATGATGGAGGCACAGGTGCTGCTTCAAGAACTAGCATAAGAAATACAGGATTGCCATGGGAACTTGGACTTGCTGAAGCTCATCAAACCCTTGTATTGAACAATTTAAGGGACAGAGTTGCATTAGAAACAGATGGTAAACTTTTATCAGGTAGAGACATTGCAATAGCAGCTATGCTAGGAGCAGAAGAATTTGGTTTTGCAACAACACCTCTTATTGTTCTAGGATGCGTAATGATGAGGGTTTGTAGTTTGAATACATGTCCTGTAGGCGTTGCGACACAAGACGAAAGGCTTAGAAAAAATTTCTCCGGCAAACCTGAATATGTTGAGAACTTCATGAGATTTATGGCTAGAGAACTTAGAGAAATAATGGCTCAGCTTGGTTTCAGAACATTAAAAGAAATGGTTGGCCGTACAGATAAATTAATACAAAAAGACAACATAAGCAATTGGAAGGCTAAGACTATAGATATGTCACATGTACTATATCAGCCATTTGCAGGGGCAGAAATAGGAAGATACAATATTCATGCGCAAAATCACATGTTGGATAAATCGTTGGATATGAAAAAACTTCTTAAAATGGTTAAGCCAGCATTAGAAAGTCAAAAGCCAATTCATGTTAAATTAAAAATAAAAAATACGGACAGAGTTGTTGGAACCATAGTTGGAAGCGAAATATCAAAAAAATATGGGGAAAATGGTCTTAAAGATGATACTATAAACTTGACATTTGTTGGTACTGCAGGGCAAAGTTTTGGTGCATTCATTCCAAAAGGAATGACACTAGAATTAGAAGGTGATTCTAACGACTATATAGGTAAGGGATTGTCTGGGGGTAAAATTATTGTTTATCCTCCTAAAGATTCTGACTTAATACCAGAAAACAATATAATTATTGGTAATGCTGCCTTTTATGGTGCTACATCTGGAGAAGCTTATATAAGTGGCAAAGCTGGAGAGAGATTCTGCATAAGAAATAGTGGTATGAATGCTGTTATTGAAGGTGTAGGAGACCATGGTTGCGAATATATGACAGGTGGAAAAGTCGTAATACTTGGGAAAACAGGAAGAAACTTTGCCGCTGGTATGTCTGGAGGCATAGTATATGTGCTGGATTTTGATGAAAATCATTTAAATAGCTCCATAACAAATACAGAAACCATAACTTCTGAAAAAGAAATGGATGAAATAAAGGAATTGATTAACAAGCATGTGAATTATACTGGAAGCCAACAGGGGAAAAGAATTATACACAATTGGGAAAGTTATTCTCACAGATTTACTAAAATAATTCCTATGGAGTATAAACACATGATGGAAAACATTGAAAAAGCATACAGCAAAGGATTAAAAGGAAATGAAGCCCTAAGTTTTGCATTCAATGAAAGATACAAGAACACTGGAAAAGAA
>JBGUET010000221.1:0-4645 GCA_041821225.1 Sedimentibacter sp. | reverse complement strand
TAGATATGACGCGCTTTAGTGAGGGAAGGTTTTCTGTGAACAAAGAATTTGAAGCTGTAGATGACATTGTAAACCAAACATTAACACATGTTGCATTTCTCTCAGCATCTGGAAGATTGCATGTTTTTGTTCCTGAGGATATAATAATTGTTCCAGTGGAAGGGAAACTTATAGTACAAGTGCTTGTGAATCTTCTAGACAATGCATACAAGCATGCTGGAGAAGATGCCCAAATATATTTTAAAGCTTATAGTGATGATAATTCTGCTATCTTTGAAATTTCAGACAACGGAGTTGGTATTGACCCTTCCATAATTAGCAATATATTTGATGGTTTCGTAACACTACATAAAAATAATATTGTGGATGCAAATTTGGGAGTAGGGCTCGGCCTTACTATTTGCAAGGAAATTGTAACGGCTCACAAGGGTACAATATCGGCAAAAAATTCTGATACAGGTGGGGCAGTATTTAAAGTAGTTCTTCCTTTGGAGGTTGATTAATAATATGAATACTAAAATATTAGTAATAGAGGATGACAATAAAATAATAAATTTTATGACAATGGCACTAAAAGCTAAAGGATATTTAATATTGTCAGCAAAAAATGGAAATGAAGGAATTCTGTGTTTTTGTACAGAAAATCCAGATATAATATTGCTTGATTTAGGACTTCCAGACATGGATGGTATTGATATAATAAAGCAGGTGAGAAAGGTTTCTGAGATCCCAATTATAATAGTATCAGCACGGGAACAAGACAGTGATAAAATTGCGGCTCTTGATGCTGGAGCAAATGACTATGTTTCAAAACCCTTTTCAATGGGAGAATTGCTTGCACGGGTTCGAGTTATGGAAAGACTAATTGAAAGGGAAGTCGCCCAGGTACATGAAACTGTATATAAATTTGACTATATGACTGTTGATTGTGATAAATATAAAATTTTTGTGGATGAAAATGAAGTTCATTTAACGCCAATTGAGTATAAATTGCTTTTGCTATTAATTTCAAACCGGGGTAAAGTTGTTACACACAGCCAAATATCAAAGGAAGTTTGGGGATACGGAGAAGAAGGAGATTCTAAAAGCATAAGAGTATTTATGGCTAGCTTAAGAAGAAAAATAGAAAAAGATAGTTCGAATCCTAGATTCATTTTGACAGAAATAGGTGTTGGTTATAGGTTTTCTGACGAATAAAAAAATGCCAAAGGGCATTTTTTTATTCTATTGTGTCAGCGAATTTTAATGCATCCTCAGATTTTCCTATTACAACAATCAAATCATTTTCCTTGAAAACATAATCTGCACGTGACATTGTAATTTCATCGGTTCCGTTTTTTATAAGAAGAATATTTATATTATACTTTCTTCTGACATTTATTTCTACTATGCTTTGACCTACCCAATTTTTCATGATTTTTAATTCATATATTGAGTATTCATTTGTTATTGAGAAATAGTCAAGAACATTGTTTGCACTGCAGCGAATAGCAAGTTTCTCTGCCATATCCTTGTCTGGATAAACAACTTCGTCAGCTCCATTTTTTAAAAGAAATTTCGCTTGAATATCTCTGCTTGCCTTAGAAACAACATATTTTGCTCCTAAATCCTTTAACAAAGAAGTTATTTCTAAAGAAGATTGGAATGTGTCTCCAATTGTAACAAAGCAAATATCAAAATTAGTGACACCTAAAGCTTTAAGCACATCTTCTTTTGTACAGTCTCCAATTTGAGCATCAGTCACAAGAGATGCCATTTCTTCAATAATGGAAGCATCCTTATCTACAACCATAACATCATTTTTTAGTTCCATCATTTTAAGTGTCAAATGACGTCCAAAAGCACCCATACCTATTATTAAAATTGTTTTCATATAAAATCTCCTATCCAATAATTATTTTTTCTTGTGGTCTAGCAAGTAGATCAGGTTCTTTTTTTTCTGCTACTAGAAATACCACCGACAATACACCAACTTTGCCTCCGTACATGAGAAAGATTATGATTAATTCAGACATAGTATTGAGTGAAGGCGTTATTCCCATTGATAATCCAACTGTTCCCAAGGCTGAAAAAACTTCGAACATAATTTCTTTTAATGAAAAGTCCTGATTTAAACTAATTAAAAGTATTGCAATTATTGCAGTAGATAAATATATTACAGCAATTGAACTTGCTTTTTTTAAAGAGTCGCTTTCAAGTTTGCGTTTGAATAGTACTATGTCAGAACTCTGTTTTGCTGTAGCCCATGCGCTAACTAGCAATACAACAAATGTTGTTGTTTTAATACCACCTGCTGTAGAACCGGGGCTTCCTCCTATAACCATCAATATAATTGTTAGAAGGCTTCCACCCTCAGACAATTCATTTGTATTAATAGTATTAAATCCAGCGGTTCTTGTGGTTACTGATTGAAAAAGAGACGCTAGTATTTTATCAGTTACACCCATATTAATCATACTATTGTTTTTTTCAATAATATAAAAAATTATAGCACTTACAAAAATTAGGATGGCTGTTGATGAAAGAACTATTTTTGTATGTAGGCTATATTTCTTGAAGTTTTTATGATTTATTGCAACATCGTCCCATACTACGAAACCAATACCACCAATTACAATGAGTGACATAACTGTAAGGTTAACTAAAACATCGTTAGAATAAGTTGTTAGAGACGAATATGGTCCATACTTGCCCATTAAATCAAAGCCTGCATTGCAGAAAGCTGAAATAGAATGAAATAATCCATTATATAATCCTTCGCTTAATCCCATTTTAGGATAGAATTTCAACGTGAGCAAAATTGTTCCTATACTCTCAAAAATAAAAGTTCTAATAAGAATTTTTTTAAAAAGAAGTACAATGCCCCCAATTTTTAATGTGTTTGCTGATTCCATTAACAGTCTTCTTTCTTTAAGTCCTATTTTCCTTCTTAAGAATAAAGAAAACAATGTGATTGCAGTCATAAAACCAAGCCCACCTATTTGAATCAATAAAAGTATTACAGTCTGTCCAAACATGGACCAATGGGTGTAGGTATCATAAACAACTAATCCTGTTACACAAAAGGAGGAGGCAGCTGTGAACAATGAATCAAGGAAAGGCGTTGCATCTCCTGTATTAGATGCAATAGGCATTCTTAGAAGCAATGTTCCTATAAGTATTACCCCAAGGGTGCCAAATGCAATTATTTCTGTATAGCTCAATTTGATTTTTTTTATTGTGTACATAGTATGTCTCCTGTTTTAGGAAATTTTTAGCAAGGTTAGTGCTATATCAGAAGCTGAAATACTGCTATTGCATAAATAAGGAATACTATTTTCCTCATAAATTTTTTTGTTGTATTGTTGATTGCACAAGGATAATACCTTTTTTATTCCCATCATTTTTGTGCCAATTGCGCATATGGTAAGATTGTCCAAGTCGGATTTGCTTACAGCAATCAATAAATTATATGAACATGATTTATCAAGATTATTTATATCATATAATATTTCAGAATGCAATCTGTTTTGTTCTAAAATATTAGAAATATCAATACAAAAATCAGAATCTCCATATATTAAAACATCATTACTAATATTATTAGGATAAGTTGGATAAAATACAGGTATAGTTGATTCAACTGGTTTTGCAATACTATATATTTTATCAATAAATACAAATCCAATAAAAAATATCACTATTAATAATATTACTATTATATAATCCATATATGCCTCCAGTTAGCTTTATGGAATAATTTTATCATATTTAATATAAAATTTGCGTTAAGGTTTTTTGTTGAACGTTAAGATTTCATAAGTAATGGGTAAGTTCTATTAACACATATTTAATAGCATTAAAAATTATGGTAATATATCATGTGGTTTTATCTTGACTACTATAGGTATAAGTGCTATAATGAAAAACCTTGTTATCATTTTAACCATGATAAAATATTTATTTTTTTAACATAAATAAGAAACATACAGGTTAAATGATAGGAAGAATTTTAGTGTTATTGAGTATTTTTCACAATACTGAATACAAATTATATTTGGAGGGTATCATGAGAAAAATAATTACAATTTTAGTGTGTGCGTCAATGCTTGTAAGCATGTCTGCATGTGCTAGCAAGCCAGTAGCTGAAACTTTGACAGGAGTTGGCAAGGGTTTTGGTGGCGACGTTACTGTAACAGTAACAAAAGAAGGCGACAAAATAGTAAAGGTTGAAGCAGTTGGAGAAAATGAAACTCAAGGAATAGGTTCAATGGCTATTGAACAGCTTCCAGCAAAAATTGTTGAAGCTAATTCAACAGAAGTAGACGTTATTACAGGTGCTACTTATACAAGCAAAGCAATAATTTATGCAGTTAACAATGCTTTGGACCCAGTTAAATATCCTGTACTAACAGAAGAAGTTAAAGAAGATAAGGAACCAGTTTCACAATCTGCAGCTAAAGTGTTCCAAGGGTTTGGACTTGCTAGCAACGGACGTTTAGGACCTGGAAAAGATAGTACAGATACTTCAGTTTATAGTATGAATGATGTATTTGCAAACACTTTGTTTGATGAAAATGGGAAAATACTTTCATTATATGTAGATATATTAGAAGTAGCAACACCAAACTATGATGGAGCAGATATGCCTCATTTCTCTGGATTT
>JBGUET010000220.1:0-4655 GCA_041821225.1 Sedimentibacter sp. | reverse complement strand
TGATAAAAAGGAAGAGTTGGCCGAAATATTATTGAAATTAAATGTAATTACTTACCGAGATATAGCCAGTTTATGTAATTTATCTTTTTATAAAGTGACAGATATTGTAAAAGGATAAAAAAAAGAAAATTAATATTTATCAATCAAAAAGAACCGTCCCTAAAAACACAGTCCCTAAAAACACATGGTATTTCCCATAACATCACTGAGTACTTTTGTTTTGTCTTGAATTTCTATTATTTTCATGGTAACATATTCCTTATAAGGAATATTTAATAGTTTTTTCATTTTAACATTCACTTATTTAAATAATGATATACATAGTTTAGCAAGAACTGAAATTTAATTGCTTGAATGCTTTGGTATATTAGGTGAATATAAGCAAATTATTATTATTGGGAAAATATCTAAAATAATTATAAGAAAAGTAAGGTGATTATATCAAAAAAAAATGTGTTTTAAAAAAGGAGATAATAAATGTATAACAAATTAAAGCTACTAATCTTTATTGTCATATTGTTGATGGTAGAAGTGACACCTAGCTTTGCATCGGAAATATACAGTATGAATTCGGAACAATTAACCTATATCTACACCGTGGATGATTTCGATAAAACATATACAGACACTACAGGTTTTTTTATTTTAATGAATGACCTTGATTTATCAACATCAAAATATGTTGGTCTTATTAATTTCGCAGGCACATTTTATGGAAATGGTCATATTTTAAGTAATTTTACCTCGTATTCAGGTATTTTTAGTTCTCTCAATAATGCAGAAATTTATGACCTAGGGATAGAACCAGGGACCACCACAAGAGGTATCATAGCGAGTAATATTTATAATTCTAAACTTGAAAATATTTATGTGAACAAAATACCTGATGATTCAATAAGTCCATTTGTTTGTTATTTATATGATTCAACATTAAACTATGTATACACAACGGGAAAAGCTGGTATTTCAATTTATAGTTCCGGTAATACCGTTAATTCAGTATATTATAATTCTGAAAATTATTTAGGTAGTACTACTGTAGGTGAAGGGCTATCTACAACTGAAATGCATAAACAAATCAATTATATAGATTGGGATTTTAACAATATTTGGACAATTGATGAAGATGTATTCTACCCGACACTTACTAACTATGATAGCTTTAAATTAGTTGGAACAAATGCTTATTATAATGGGGCAAAAAATGAAATTTCATTAAAACTGTTTTTTAACCAAGAACTGAAAATAGGTACCGGAAATATCCATATTTTTAAAAAAGAGGATGACTCAGAGCTATTAACATTAAAGTCAACGGATAGTGTTTTAGATGTGAAAATTGCAACACTATCGTCAAAGATTTCTTTAGATGAAAATACCGAATACTATATCAAAGTAGACGCGGACGCTTTTGATAATGGTAGTAGCGACCAAGTGACGGACACTTTTAAGGTTTTATATTTTGAATCAGGCGATGGCACAAATGAACAACCTTATGAAATTTATAATTGTGAAGATCTAAAAAAAATTCATGAAGGCCCTAGTTATGCTTACAAATTGATGGCAGATCTTGATTTAGATGAAGAAAGCATGATTCCAATTGGAGATTATGAGACACCTTTCACAAGTGTTTTTGATGGGAATGAACATGTGATTTATAATTATTATTTTGAAGGACTTGATGAATCATACATTGGTTTGTTTGGATATAGTAAAGGAAGTATCAAAAATTTAGGGTTGAAAGATTTAAATATTAATATACAAGCAAGTATGAACTCATCTGTAGATTTGTCAGGCGCCTATGTTGCTGGTCTTGTTGGATTTAATGCAGGCATTATTGAGAATTGTTATACGACAGGCGAAGTTTTAGGTCGAACAAATGTTGGAGGACTCGTCGGTAATAATTGTGGCGGAATTACTCTTTGTTATAGTGAAGCAAATGTTACAAGTTCAGATTATTATTATTCTGGATATAATAATGAAGGTTACTATACTGGAGGATTAGCAGGTCGAAGTGCTATAAGCGGTACAATATCAATGTCTTATGCCACAGGGAATGTAACAGGTTGTGAACAGGTCGGTGGATTGGTTGGGAATACATATTATAGCGGATTAATCAGTAATTCTTATGCCACGGGCAATGTAACAGGTTACAAGCATGTTGGCGGGCTAATGGGGCGAAATTATTATTCTTCCACAGTCGAAAATGTTTATAGTTCAGGTACAGTTTCATTATATGAAGGTGGTAGTTCGAGTGGAGGTCTAATTGGAATACAGGGTGATGACAGCGTTTTAACGAATGGTTATTATAATCAAGAGACATCGGGAAAAAGTGATGACGAGGGAAAGGGTTCACCCAAAACAGCTTTTGAAATGATCTCGCAAGCAACGTATGTGGAATTTGACTTTGATGACACTTGGACAATCATAGAAGGACGTTCAACGCCATATTTGAATTTAAATAAAACAGGTACAATACCTGGATTGATTAATCATGCACCAGATTTGACAACAACTGATATTTATACGGTCGAAGACACTGACTTGACAGGCTATCTGTTAGGAACTGATGAAGATGGTGATACTATTAATTATACTTTAGTTCAGATGGCTTCAAGTGGGAGCATTCATGTAACAACTTCAGGTGCATTTACATATATTCCAAACGAAAATTTTAGTGGCGATGATCAATTTTATGTTGATTTGACAGATGGATTTGTGACAACAACTTCTGCTGCGATAAAAGTTCATGTTGCTTCGGTAAATAATGCACCTTTAGTCGCAAACAAAACATTTGAAGTCTATTATAATGATGTGTTGTTAATAAACCTAGAATCACTTGTAGAGGATGAAGATGGCGATGCGTTGACTTTTGACTTTGATCCGGACCTTATATTTGGAACAGCTTGTATTTTGGCAGATTCTTCTCAGCTCAGTTATACACCAATAAATACAGGGGTAGAAACTTTAGTCTACTCAGTGAGTGATGCAAACATCACAACAAAAGCTGCGATTACGATTAACATTATCAATGCTGAACAACTTGCACCTACAGGATTAACTGTAACAAAAACAAGTGAATACAATAATAATGGTGCCATTACAGGAACTGATTCAACAATGGAATATAAAAACATTAATAATTCTGATTGGCTAGAAGTTACAAGTAATAAAATTTCAGGACTTTGTGAAGGTACTTATATTCTTAGATATAAAGCAAAACTGGGTTATAATGCAGGTGAAAATGCATATGTAACAGTTGAAACAATTGACAAATCAACAAGTTCAGATGACTCTAATGATAAGGATGATATATACCTATCCACGACATCATTATCAACATCATCAGTATTAGTACCGACTGTGCTGAATACAACAGATACAATACAAATTATTGACGGTAGAAATGTAACTCAGGTAAATATTGAAACAGATGAAATTATAGAATATTTGAATGATGCAACTCAAAATTCTGAAAAACAGAAGTTAGTGTCTTTTGAAACGTTACAATCGAATGACACTGCTCAGTTTATTTTAACTGGTGAAGCAGTAGACCTATTCAATAAAAATCAGGTTAATTATTCATTTATACTGCCACAGGTTAAATATCAGTTTCCATCTAATGCAATTGATATAAAACTTGTAGCAACAGATTTAGGTGTATCTGAAAGTCAGTATGCCGATATCAAGATTGGTGTTAACATTAAAATGACATCACAAGAATTACTTTCAGATTCTTTTAAAGGGAAAGCACTGATGGCGCCAATCTGGTTTGAAATTACAGCTTCTTATACCAGCGAAAGCGGTGAAACAAAAACAATAGCGGTAAATACGTTCGATAGTTATGTTAAGCGTTCATTTATATTACCAGAAGATATAGACACAACTCAAGTGACAACTGGTGTTGTTGTTAACACAGATGGAAGTTATGCACATATTCCGACCATTCTCATTCAAACATATGGAGAGTGGGAAGTACAGATGAATTCAATGACAAACTCAGGATATACAATTATTAATAATGTGGTTGAAGTACCAAGTGTTAGTGGACATTGGTCTGAAAATGTGGTTAATCGCTTGGCGTCTGATCTTGTATTGGTTGACTATGCATCATTTAAACCTGATGAAGCAGTTACGCGAGGTGAATTTATAGATTATGTCGTTAGAGGACTTGGCTTATATCGTGAAGAGCTTGACTTTGAAACAAAGCTTAATGATATTGAGAATTCAACATATGAACAATCTGTTAAAATTGCTGATTACTGGGGAATTATATCAGGGTATGAAAATGGTACATTCAAACCTAATAATCAAATTTCAAGAGAAGAGGCGATGATGGTTTTTTCAAATGTGCTGATGCTAATACAATTTGAGAATACACTCACAGACAACCATGATATAAGCCAGTATTATGATAAAACCGAAGTAAGTAGTTGGGCTGTTGATGCTGTCAATATGTCACTTAGTATCGGTATATTTAACGGCAGAAGCGATCAAGAACTTGCACCAAAAGAAACTTTGACATGTGCAGAAGCCTTGATAGCTGTGAATAACTTGTTAATAAAAACAAATTTAATATCAGAAAATTAAGGGAAAATTTCGGAGGCGATTTTGCAGTTTGCTAGAGAATTTAAAGTTTCACAGTAAAAAACCAGATA
>JBGUET010000219.1:0-4657 GCA_041821225.1 Sedimentibacter sp. | reverse complement strand
GCTGAACCTTAACATTAGATGTATTGAAATATCATCTGCTGTTTCCTCTTGCTGTAGGTCATTCGCTGAACCTTAACATTAGATGTATTGAAATTATTATGGAATGATTCAACAACTAAGCAAGAATTATCCGCTGAACCTTAACATTAGATGTATTGAAATTCTGGTGGCCGTATCAATATAAATAAATTATTGCGCGCTGAACCTTAACATTAGATGTATTGAAATAACTAAGCTAGTCGGGACGGGTGATGGAGTGACTAGCTGAACCTTAACATTAGATGTATTGAAATTTGCATTCATTAATTATAACGTCGAGCGTCAACTCTGCTGAACCTTAACATTAGATGTATTGAAATGTTTCGTTTGAAACTAGTGTTGTAACTCTTGGTGGCTGAACCTTAACATTAGATGTATTGAAATGGCAATAGACTACCAGATACTAATAGTATTTATTTGCTGAACCTTAACATTAGATGTATTGAAATTAAACTGCAATTAAATTATATGTTGTTGATTTTTCGCTGAACCTTAACATTAGATGTATTGAAATTATCAACGAAAAGCAACGGACAGTAAAATTGGGCTGAACCTTAACATTAGATGTATTGAAATTTGCACTTTGCGATACACCCATTTTTTCTTATTTGTCTGTTTGGACAATCTAAAAAAAAACACTCAAATGTTGCTTTGTAAAGAGATATTTTACAATTATTTTTTAAAGTATATTTTTAAGAAATGACCAAAATGGTATAAACTGTGAAGTGAAGATTATAATAAAATAAAGGGGGTGTAAATATGGAGGATGTTAAAATTTATAGGGTTATTGGTCAAATGATGCGTGACGCGCGAACTTTTAGGGGCATGACCTTAGACCAAATTGCCAATAAAATGAACGTAACTATTAAAACAATACAACGCTATGAACTAGGAGAAAGGAAAATTACAATAGGAACATTAGTAGAAATAATAGAAATATTGGGCCTTGATTATTCAAGTTTCATGAATGAAGTATATAAAAGAAGCCAAGGCGATAAGAATGAACCTTAACATTAGATGTATTGTGCATTTCAATAATCAACAAGACTATTTATTACGTGTCGCATCCTTCACGGATGCGTGGATTGAGAAACCTCGTCATGCTTGTCCCTTAAGTTATTCACTTGCATTGCTAATAATAAAAAATTAATAATGATAATTATTTTATACGTCCATTTTTTATGGTCAACTAATATTCTAGTATTTAAAATTCAATTTACCATTATTACTAACTATACATTACGAGTATAAATATTTGTAAGTTTAGCAGAAAATGCTTATCCCTATTTTTCAATCAATAATGATATTTGTTTTATTGCTTTTATCTTGAAAAAGCAACTCACGCTTAATATTGATATGTTTGATATGAAATTTTTAGTTGCAAAATATATAATTATTCATTATTTATCTCGCTAATGTGGAAATAGCAATTGACATAACTAGTATATTCACAAGTATAATTTGTGTTACTGGTTGTACATAAATGGTTCCTGTATTTTTAGCTTAGAAATTATAGCTTTCTGGACTTGTCACTTGAACTTAACCTAGCCTGTCAGTGGGTCGTGATGAGTCCTTTTTTAATTTAGGGACTAACATACACGGAAATACTATACAAGCATATTATAGTAATACTCATAGATTAAATGAAGGGATTGAGTATTAATGAGTAGATTTTTAGTTATGTTAGATGATGGACACGGGAATGATACAAGTGGTAAAAGAACTCCATTGTTTGAAGATGGTTCATATATGAAAGAAAATGATTTTTCTAGAGTTGTAATTGAAAAAGTTAGCGATATGTTTGAACAATATGAAAATGTAGATGTGTTTTTTACAGCAAAAGAAAAACGAGATATTAGCTTAGATGAAAGAGTTGAAAGGGCTAATGATGTATATGTAGCGGGAAAAGATTTATATGATAAAATAGTATTGGTAAGTGTACATGCCAATGCTTTGACTGGGGTGTGGGGAACACAAAATGGAACTGCTACGTTTTATTATCCTAATAACATGATTGACAAAGCTTTCGCGGAAGTTATTCAAAAAAATCTTATTGCTAAAACAAAGCTGAATCCTCATAGGGGTGGTGTAGTCGGTGGCAATTTCCAAATAATTAGAGATGTTAAAATGACGGCTTGCCTTTGCGAATGTGCTTTTATGGACAATTTAGCAGAAGCAAAAATGTTAATAACTGATGATTTTAGACAAGCATGTGCGGAGGGTATATTTAATGGATTGAAAGAATATTTTAATTTTAATGAAAAAAATGTTCAGGTTGATTATTATGTCACACCTAAAATGACCCATCAACTTTGTGGTAATATTGAAGATTTTGGTATTAAGATTGTTAATAAATCAAATCTTAGCATAGAAGATGCCTACTGTGTTAATGGTACTTTCTATTGGCAAGATGTAAATGGGGTCACTTATCCAACTAGCATTTTATATGCTGAAGGAATAATTTATCAGGAAAATGCTAATCATTTTCCCAGTCCTCAAGATACATTTGTAGTTTTCAGGGATGGCACAATCAAGATGATTAGAATAAAAAAACTAAGTGAATTAAACTTGAATGATGTGAGATTAGCAATAGGTGGAATTGGTTTAAGGGATACAATGGATGAAGACTTTGAATATGACCCTAAAGAAACTGGATTTAGTGGTGTGTATTCGGATGTTTTACAAAAGGCAAACAAAACAGTTTTAGGTTACAATAAAAAAGAAAATAAGATTTACTTGATGTGTAGGCCAAATATATATCACAAAAGCCTGATTCTATATGATTTAGTAAAACTTGTAAAAGATTGTGAATATGACATTGCCGTATCAGTGGATGGTGGGGGAAGCCCATTTATGAACAATGGAACTGAAATGGTTTTTAAGGGCGATGGAAGATTAATTAATAATATTATAGGGTTTGGTTTGAACTAATCTATGCGTCTCCAATTAATTGTTTTATTTGTATTATGGATAAAATAGTTGTAATTATTATATAATTCTATTATTCCTACATTAAAAAGATGTGGGAATTTTTTTGTGATTGTTTATTGATAATGGCTTAATTAAGGAAAAATATCTTTATATTTGCCTAATATATGCTATAATTTAATAAAACAATAGTACTTCCTTTGAAAGGTAAATATAATGATATTAACTCTAGAAAAAATAAGTAAAAGCTTTGGTGAAAAAACACTACTAAATAATGTTGATTTATATATTAATGATAGCGATAAATTGGGTATGGTGGGTGTTAACGGAACGGGTAAATCTACGTTGCTAAAAATTATGGCACAAATTGAAGAACCGGATGGGGGAAATATAATAAAAAACCCATTGGATAGGATTTGCTATCTTCCACAGGACCCATTATTTAATGAGGCAACAACAGTCTTAGAGCAGATATTTATTAATTCAAGCTCTGAAACTAAAGAATTGATGGAATATGAAGCAAAGACCATATTGAATAAACTAGGTATTGATGAATTTAACAAGGATGTAAACTTGCTTTCTGCTGGTCAAAGGAAAAGAGTTGCCATTGCAAGTGCATTGGTTAATCCATGTGAACTGTTGATTTTAGATGAACCTACAAACCACCTAGACAATGATATGATACTTTGGCTGGAAAACTATTTGATAAAATATACTGGTGCTATAATTATGGTAACACATGATAGATATTTTTTAGATAGGGTTTCTAATCGTATTATAGAACTTGATAAAGGTGACTTGTATGCCTATGATGGCAATTATTCTAAATTCCTTGAGCTTAAAGCAAGGCGCGAGGATATGGAAGTAGGCAGTGAAAGAAAGAGGCAGAGTTTGTACAGAAAAGAACTTGCTTGGATTCAAAGAGGCCCTAGAGCAAGGGGAACAAAAGCAAAAGGAAGAATTGAACAATTCGAAAATTTAAAGGACCAATTAGGTACTGATATTTCTGATAAACTGGAATTGAATTCTATGTCTTCTAGACTGGGTAGAAAAACCATAGAAATTAAAAATATTTCAAAAAGTTTTGGGGATAAAATAATAGTAAATGATTTTGAATATACGGTTGTAAGAGATGCAAGGATTGGTATTGTAGGCCAAAATGGTGCGGGTAAGTCTACTTTACTAAATATGATTGCAGGTAGAATTAATCCAGAATCAGGGCATGTGGAAATTGGAAGTACCGTTAAATTAGGGTATTTTTCTCAGGAATCAGAAGTGTTAGACGAATCTTTAAAGGTAATAGATTATATTAAAAATATTGCAGAGATAATTGAAACTCCTGATGGAACCATAACTGCATCTCAAATGTTGGAGAAATTTTTGTTTTCCCCTGATGTTCAGTACAATACAATAAAAAAATTGTCTGGGGGAGAAAGGCGAAGATTGTTTTTACTAAGTGTTTTGATTAAAGCTCCGAATATTTTGCTGCTTGATGAGCCTACAAATGATTTGGACATTGAAACATTAACAATATTAGAGGACTATTTAGAAACATTTAACGGGGCAGTAATAACTGTGTCCCATGATAGATATTTTCTTGATAAAGTTGTAAATACAGTGTTAGAATTGCCTGGTGATGGAACAGTAAAGAAGTTCAACGGAGGATACTCGGATTATATTGCTTCAAGAT
>JBGUET010000218.1:3670-4683 GCA_041821225.1 Sedimentibacter sp. | reverse complement strand
GTACGCTATTGATTTGAAAAACTTAAGTGAAATGGCATAACTATAATAAGAGTTTTGTTTTATGTCTCAAAGTGAGACTGATATATTTTTCCCAAAGGGATGAAATGGACAATGGTAAACAAATAATCTCAACATGAGACTTAAGTCTCATGTTGAGATTATTTTTGTGTAAATTACTTAATAATTTAAATTAAAACTATTAAATAAATGCTTTAATTTCAACATTATTTCATTTGTCACACGCTTCTTATAACTTGGCACGAAAAATGCTTAATATATTGGTGTAAATAGTAATCAGAGAAAGGAGAAAAGTTTATGCCTTTGAAAGGTGCATTTATTTTCATAGCTCCACATGCAGATTCAACTGTACATCGGTCGGTTATAGATACTGGCGAAGTAATCTTGACAACGGTTGGCGTGAATTCTTATGAAAATGCGGTGATAGTTGCAAAAGAACTCGCTGAAGATGGAGTAACTGCATTTGAGTTATGCGGAGGTTTTGGGCACAAAGGAACATATTTGATTAGTGAAGCAATAAAAGGTAAAGGTGTTGTAGGTGTTGTTAGGTTTGATATACATCCAGGACTAGACAATAAAAGTGGCGATGAAGTGTTTTAGGAGGTGATGTTAACGAATAGATTTATAATTGAGTTTGGCATAGGAATAGATTTTCATGGACAGGATGTTACAAAAGCCGCAGTAAAAGCATCTAAAGATGCAATATCTAAAAGCTGTCTCATTGGATTAAATGAGGTGTGTGGATTTTCTCAAGACAATATTAATGAAAACGTATTTATAGATGTTACTATTGCTGTTACTAGACCTGAAGACGTGAATATAGAAGAGGTTACAAAGTGTTTTCCGGTTGGTAAGGTAGAAGTGCATGCTGTAAAAGGTGGATTGCGAACAGAGGGTCTTTATTTTACAAAATTTGGAGATAAAGATGATTCGATTGAAGCAGCGTTGGCAAGTGTTAAAGTAGAAATCAAATAATGATGGGAGGTAGTATTTTG
>JBGUET010000218.1:0-3660 GCA_041821225.1 Sedimentibacter sp. | reverse complement strand
AAACATGTATATGACAATGTTAAAAATTCGTAAATTTGAAACGAGGGCAATGGATAGGTTTGCTGAGGGTAAAATTCCTGGTTTTGTTCATCTGTATATTGGTGAAGAAGCTGTTGCCACAGGAGCTTGTGCTAATTTAAGACAGGATGACTATATTACAAGTACTCATAGAGGTCATGGCCACATAATTGCCAAAGGCGGAGAATTGAATTTCATGATGGCTGAACTTTTTGGCAAACAAACAGGATATTGTAAAGGTAAGGGCGGTTCAATGCATATTGCTGATGCTACAAAAGGTATTTTGGGAGCAAATGGTATAGTTGGCGCAGGTCAGAATATTGCAGTAGGTGCTGGCCTAGCAATACAATATAAAGGAACAGACCAAGTTTGTGTATGCTTTTTCGGAGATGCTTCTACAAATCAAAGTACATTCCATGAAGCATTGAATTTGGCAAGTATTTGGAAACTTCCTGTAATCTTTGTATGTGAAAATAACGGATATGGTATTTCCTTAAGTCAGGCAAGACATCAGGCTGTTACAGATATTTCAGTAAGAGCGTCAGCTTACAATATACCTGGAATAACAGTAGACGGAAATGATGTTTTCGCAGTTTATGAAGCTGTTGATGAAGCAGTAGCAAGAGCTAGAAAAAAACAGGGGCCAACATTAATCGAATGCAAGACATATAGATGGAGAGGACACTTTGAAGGAGATCCTACAGTATATAGACCAGCTGGAGAATTGGAAGCATGGATAAAGAAAGACCCTATTCCTAGAGTAGAAAAATATCTTAAAAATAATAATATTATGTCGGATGAAGAAATGAAACAGATGGGTGCTGATGTTGATAAAATGATTGACGATGCAAATGAATTTGCTGACAAGAGTGATTTGCCCACATTGGAATCAGCTTTAGAAGACGTATATTCTGATATAGTTGAGGAGGGAAGAGTAAGATGAGAAAAATGACATATGCTGAAGGTATAAAAGAAGGTATGAGCACTAGAATGCGTGAAAATCCAAATGTTCTTCTTTTCGGAGAAGATGTAGGACAATTTGGTGGATGCTTTGGTGTATCTGCTGGTATGTTAGATGAATTTGGAGAAAACAGAGTAAGAGATACTCCTATTTCTGAGGGAGTAATCGTAGGTGCAGCAGTAGGGTCAGCAGCATGCGGATTAAGACCTATTGCAGAGCTTATGTTCGTTGACTTTCTTACAGTAGGTATGGATCAACTTGTAAATCAGGCTGCAAAAATGAGATATATGTTTGGTGGCAAAATTAATCTTCCAATGGTTGTTCGTCTTCCAGGTGGAGGTGGAGTAGGTGCAGCAGCTCAACACTCCCAATCTCTTGAAGCTTGGGTTGCCCATGTGCCTGGATTAAAAGTTGTGTATCCATCTAATGCTCAAGATGCATTTGGACTTATGCTGACAGCGATAGATGATGATAATCCTGTTGTATTTTTGGAAAATAAAACTTTGTATTCTATAAAAAGTGATGTAGAGGATGAAGTAAAGCCAATTCCTTTTGGAAAAGCATCTATAGCAAAAGAAGGAACTGATGTAACAATAGTTACATATGGACGTCAAGTACTTGATTCTTTAAGCGCTGCTGAAATATTGGCTAAAGATGGCATAAATGCTGAAGTAGTAGATATAAGAACATTATTCCCTCTTGACAAACAAACAATATTTAAATCAATAGAAAAAACTCATAAAGTTATAATAGTAAGTGAAGAGGCTAAAAGAGGAGCTTATACTGGTGAGATTGCATCTTTAATAGCTGAAGAATGTTTCTTTGAATGTGATGCTCCAATTAAAAGAGTTGGCGCATTAAATACGCCAATAGCATTTTCCTCAGGATTGGAAAGCTATATTCTTCCTAATGCTCAAGATGTAGTGGTAGCAGTTAAATCCCTGTTTAATTAAAAATTTTAAATGGTATTAATTAATTAGTACTTTCAAGTGTTAGTGCAGCATTAATAAGCAAAAGCTTATTGATGCTGTGACTATCTTAAAGGGAGGTGTAAAATGATTTCAATTGGAATAATAGCCAATCCAGCTTCAGGAAAAGATATTAGAAGACTCGTTTCCCATGCTACTGTAATAGACAACAATGAAAAAATTAATATAGTGGAAAGAATTATTCTTGGAGCTCAGGCCCTTGGTGTTCATAGGGTATACATGATGCCTGATTCTTACAACATGGGATATAGAGTTGAAGATAAACTCAATTTATGTGATGAATTAAAATGTGAAATTAATGTAATAAACATGATGACATTTGACGGCATGGAGGATACTTTAAAAGCTGCTGAATTTATGGAAAACAATGATGATATTGGTTGCATAGTTACCCTTGGTGGAGACGGCACAAACAGAGCTGTTGCTAAATCAGTTAAGAATACACCTCTCATAACAATATCAACTGGCACAAACAATGTGTATCCTGTAATGATAGAGGGAACAATAGCTGGTATGGCAGCTGCAGCGGTTGCTTCTAAACGCTTTGATATAAATTACTACGCTTTAAAGGATAAGAGAATAGAAATATACATGGATAAAGAATTAAAGGATATAGCTTTAATTGATGCCGTAATATCAAAAGATGTATTTGTTGGGTCAAGAGCCATCTGGGATATGGAAAGCATTGAGAAAATATTTGTAACTAGAAGTCATCCAGCTTCAATAGGATTTTCATCAGTTGTTGGATGTAAAAAAATTATATTTCCAACTGATGATTTCGGAGCATATATTAATGTTAATACAAATGGAATACCTGTTAGAGCCCCTACAGCCGCAGGTGTTGTAAATCCAATTTTTATTGATGAGCCAGTTATACTTGGATTTAATGACGAATATGAATATGTTACAAATTCTAGAGGAACAATTGCCCTAGACGGGGAAAGAGAAATAGAGTTTAAAGAGAACCAAAGTTTTACTTTTAAAATATCTAGAAATGGTCCATATCATGTAGATGTTGTGAAAATACTTGAAACAGCTCAAAAAAATGGATTCTTTTTAGCATAGAGTAAATTATAATTCAGTTGTAATACACTGAATTATTTCGAGATAACTTAATTAAGGAGGAACAACATGGCTGAATTTATAGTAATGCCTAAAATGGGATTAACAATGACAGAAGGCGTTTTAACAAACTGGAAAAAATCTGAAGGTGATGAAGTTAATAAGGGTGATACGCTTTTTGATGTTGAAACAGATAAGCTTACTAATGCGTATGAAGCAAAGACTTCTGGTATATTGAGAAAAATATTGGTTTCAGAAGGTACAGTTAAAGTATTAGCACCTGTTGCAATAGTAGGAAATGCTGATGAAGACATTACAGGACTGTTAAACCAAACTGACACTGTAATAGAGATAACTGCGGAAGAACAAAAGAATGAAACAACAAAACCACAATCATCTTCAACTCCAAATAAAGGAGGAAGAGTAAAAATATCCCCAAGAGCAAAGAAAATTGCTCAAGAGCTAAAAGTTGATTTTAATTTGGTAGTAGGTACCAGTCCAGATGGTGCCATAACTGAAGAAGACATAAGAAATTATGCAGAAAAATCTAAAGAAGACAAGAAAAAAGTATCTCCTACTGCAGCTGTTGTAGCAGAACAATTAAATGTTGATACAAATAAAATAGAAAAA
>JBGUET010000217.1:0-4684 GCA_041821225.1 Sedimentibacter sp. | reverse complement strand
TTATCCCCTATTTCTTGTCCAAAGGAATATTGTGTCTCATGGTTAAAATCCAATTGTTTAACTAGGTTGATTATTTCTTGTGTATTTATGTTTTTATTTTCTATTTTAAATGTATTTTCACCATTATAAAAATAAATTGAGTGTATATCTTCCAAATCAATAATTATATTTTTTATACTTTTTATGTTTTCTTTTATATGTTCGTTTTCAATACTCATTCCATATGTAAATATTTCCGATGGAATATTTGTACTGAAATCAAATTTAAGATACTGTGAAGGAAACGCTGCAGATTCCGAAACATTACTTTCTTCATAATTTTCAAAAGCGTCACTAATAGCATTAACAGCTTTTCCCCAAATATCATATTCGTCAGAATATGTAATTGTATAGTTGTCATTTACTTTTATTATATTTTTAATTGGTTTTACTACCTGCCATATGTCTGTAGTCAATGTGTCATCCGGTTGCGCTTTCTCCTCTGCTTTGGCGTCATAGTTGAATAAGCCTGGAAGTTGCAACCAAACATTGCTACTTAAATAAACACATAGTATTACCATTGCAAGCAATGTTATATTCCCAATTTTTTTCTGTATCATGCACATGCCCCTTCCTAATTAAAGGAATTCTGGAATTGATATAATTATTTCTGTTCCTTTATTTAATTCGCTTTTTACTGTTATTGTGCTGCCATTTGCCTCTGCTATTTGCTTTGCTATGGAAAGACCAAGACCTGTACCACCTAGCTCTCTTGCCCTAGCCTTATCCACCCGATAAAACCTTTCAAAGACTCTCGCTTGATCTTCCTTTGGTATTCCAATACCGTCATCTTTTATACTTACAATCACTTCATTTTCTTCCCTATAAACATTAATCCATACATTTCCTTTTTCCGGAGTATATTTTACTGCATTTCCTGCTATGTTTAAAAGTATTTGCTCAAAACCATCTCTGTCAAAATAAATATTCGCATCTTCCGGTATTGATACCAGATTCATGCTTATATTTTTGTTCTTAATTTGTATTTTGAGTTTTTTTACTGTTTGGTCTATCATTTCTTTAATATTGAGTTTTTCTTTTTTCCATTTTGTCTGTTCATAATCCATTCTTGAAAGTCTTAAAAGGTCACTTACAAGTCTTGACATTCTGTCACTTTCAGAATTTATAACATTCAAGAAATCCTCTGCAAGATGCCTTTCTTCCAAAGCACCATCAAGCAAAGTTTCAGTATAACTTTTTATGGTTGTAATAGGTGTTTTTAATTCATGGGATACATTAGCCACAAATTCCTTTTGTAGCTTATCCATTTTGTATTGCTCGGTTATGTTTTTAAATACAAGAATTACGCCTCCTATTTCATTGTTGTTATTCATAAAAGGCGCATAATCTATGTTATATGTTTCTCCATTTTGTTCTAATATATCGGTACCATGGTAGTTCTTTAATTTTAAATTTGTTAAAGATATATTTTCTTTAATCTTAACAATTGCAGCGTCATAGTTTTCTTCATCTCTTTCTAAAGACAATATTTTTACCGCTACTGGATTTGCATGGACAATATTACCAGCTAAATCTACTGTCAGGACTCCATCCGCCATGTACTTGAATGTTGTTTCCATTTTACTCTTTTCCTGGTGCAAATTAGACATGGTTTTTTTAAGCTCATCAATTAAAAAATTAAATGTAGTTCCCAGTTGTCCAATTTCATCATTGGATTTTACATCAACCTTTTGATTAAAGTCCCCTTGAGACATTTGTTTGGCTTTGGCAGTAAGGTCTTTTATTGGTCTGGTAATAGTTGTTGATAATATAAGTCCTAAAAGTATTGTAATTAGAAGGGCTATCAAGGTTGCTTTAGTAAGTGTCTGTCTGGATTCATTTACTGTATCATATATGTAATTTATATTATTGACCAAGTAAACATATCCTTTAATATTTTCGCCCACGTATACAGGATAGGACATATGATAAAATCCTGAATTCTCTTCACCTTCAAATTGCTTAGGTGGAGCTATTTCTGCAGGTGTTCCATCCATTGATTTAGTTAGTATGTAATTATTTATTTTATTAGTATTGAATGCACTTTGCCCCGTTGCTTCTTCCACGCTGCTAGCAATGATTGTCTTCTTTTCATCATTTAGTATTATGTATATGCTTTCATTGTATCCTATTTGTATGTTGTTGACGCTATTTTGAATTTCATCTATATTTTCATTCCACTCATTTGACTTTAATGAATCAGAGGTTGCGACAATAAAACTTATTTGTGCTTCCATGTTTTTTGAATTCATATCTAGCTGTATTTTTTCTAGCTGATTGACAATATAGATTCCAACTATGGACATAGCAAGAAAAACAAGCAAAAAATAAATTAAAATAAATCTCCATCTGATACTTTTAAACATAATTGCTCCCTACCTGCTTTTAAAATAATATCCCGTTCCTCTTTTTGTGATTATATATTTATCTTCTTCTGTTTCTATTTTTTCTCTCAATCTTCTTACAGTTACATCCACAGTTCTTAAATCTCCAAATTCATAACCCCAAACTTCTTTTAACAGATGTTCCCTGTTAAATACCCTGTCAGAATTTTGAAATAAATATTTAAGCAAATCAAATTCCCTGTTGGTCAAATCTATTATTTGTTTATCCTTACTCACTTCATAGGTGTTCATATCCATGGTCAGGTTTCCCATATCAATAATTTTCGATTTCATTTCTTCATTTACATTTGAAAGTTTTACCCTTCTAAGATTAGCTCTCACTCTAGCAACTAACTCCTTATTGCTGAAAGGTTTGGTTATATAATCGTCAGCACCAAGCTCAAGACCAGTTATTTTGTCAGTTTCTTCTTCTTTTGCTGTCAGCATTATTACTGGCATTACATATTCCATGCGTATTTCTTTGAGCACTTCAAATCCGTTTTTTTTCGGAAGCATAATATCTAGAATAACTAATTCAGGATTCAATTTATGTACCAATTTTATGGCATCCTCTCCATCGTAGGCTGTTTGCACATCAAAGCCTTCTTTTTGAAGATTGTATTTTATTATTTCCGCTATTGGTCTTTCATCATCGACTACTAATATTTTAGGCATAATTCCTCCTATTAAATTTAATTAACCAATTATTAAGTTGTTTTATAACAAGCCATTGCTTCTTATTGCTTCCCTATTATTAAATTATTATACCATGTTTTCCAAAAATGAACACCATCTTTATTTAAAAGCATAAATTAATTTAGGTAGGTGAATACAATGAAAAAACATGTAAATTTTGATAAGCTATGCCCTATAATTCAGGGCCTGCTTAATTCGAGAAACAATAATATCATCCCTGTAATAATTAGTTATAAAACTGATAAAAAAGTGAAGGAAGGAAGGATTTCTTCATTATCAAATAGATTAAATTATAACCTCCCAATTGTCAACGGTTGCGCCTGTGATATGAGCATTAAATCAATACTTGAAATTACTGAAGACTCAGATATTGAATATATAAGCTATGATTCAAAAGTTTTTGCAGTAATGGATATAGCTAGAAGTGTAGTTGGCTCCGACCTAATTACAAATACAAATTATACAGGCAAAAATGTCACAGTGGCTATAATAGATACAGGTGTTTCCCCACATTCGGACTTAATTCGCCCCACAAGCAGAATTATTGGTTTCAAGGATTTTGTTAATAATAAATCCAAATTTTATGATGATAATGGCCATGGAACTCATTGCGCAGGAATATTAGCAGGAAGTGGATATTCATCCAAAGGAAGATATATGGGAATAGCTCCTGAATCCAATGTTTTGTCAATTAAGGTTCTTGATGAAAACGGAAACGGAAACACGTCTGATATTTTGTCAGCAGTGCAGTGGATAATTGAAAATAAGGAGGTTTACAACACAAGAATTGTTAATTTTTCTCTAGGGGCAATTGCACAGAGCAGAGAAAAAAGAGACCCCTTGGTTAAAGCAGCTAACAGGGCAATTGATAATAATTTAATAGTAATTGCCGCTGTTGGAAACAGTGGTCCCATGAGAAATACTATTTTATCCCCTGCCACAAGCAGGTATGTTATTTCCGTTGGAGCGCTAAACGACAACCGAACTCCTGATTTTAGTGACAATCTTATCGCTGAATTTTCAAGCCGAGGTCCCACATTGGACAGAATAAGGAAACCAGATTTAATTGCTCCCGGTGTTGATATAACTTCTTTGTCAAATAAAAATTTAAATGGCTACACATCTCTTAGCGGAACATCTATGTCTGCTCCAATGGTATCAGGTGCTGCTGCTTTATTATTAAACGAAAATCCTAATTATAACCATTTTGATATTAAAAGAAGACTTATTAATGCATGCACTAAAATAAGAGCATCTTCTTATGAACAAGGAGCAGGAATATTGGATTTAAGCAAAATATTTTAATTAGCATAACCAAGGGAACGACATTAATTCCCTTGGTTATGACAACATAGTTCCTTTTCCCATTGATTGAGCTTTGTCAATAAGAGTTTCAGCTTTATCTAGAAACTCCTCAAGAGATTCTCCTGTATATTCGACTAAAGACCCACACACACTAATTCCACTGACAAAATTCGATTCATATTTTTCAATTTCCATTTTAATTCTGCCTGCCAAAATTTTTGCAATATCAATATCTACGTTATTTAATATTAAAATAAATT
>JBGUET010000216.1:0-4736 GCA_041821225.1 Sedimentibacter sp. | reverse complement strand
GAAAATCAAGCTATGAAGTGGGATTCTCCATGGGGAATAGGATACCCTGGATGGCATATAGAGTGTTCTGTAATAGGCCTTAAAAACCTTGGTGAACAAATGGATATACATTGTGGTGGTGTTGACCATATTCCAGTGCATCACACAAATGAAATTGCCCAAACTGAAAGTTATACTGGAAAAGACTGGGTTAAATATTGGTGGCACGGAGAATTCTTAATAGATAATGATGGAAAGATGAGTAAATCTAGCGGAGAATTTTTGACATTATCTCTAATTGAAAAGAAAGGATTCAATCCACTTTCCTATAGATATTTTGTATTGAATTCTCATTACAGAAAACAGTTAGCATTTTCATTTGATTCTCTTGCATCTGCAGAAAATGCATATTTTAAATTAAAAAGTAGAGTTAAGGCCATTAAAGAAAATGCAGATGAAAATGCAGTGGTTAACACACAGGCTATGGACAAATACAAAAGTGAATTCAAAATGTGTCTTGAGGATGATTTAAATACAGCCAATGCAATGACAGTACTATTTAATGTGCTTAAGGCAGACGATATAAGCAATAATGAAAAATTAATATTAACAGATGATTTTGAAAAAGTGTTGTCACTTGATTTGTTAAAGGAAGATGAATTGGAAGAAAATAATATTCATGATGATTTGTCAAAGCATATTGAAGAGATGATTGAAAAAAGAAAACAAGCTAAAAAAAATAAAGATTTCCAACTGGCTGATTCAATAAGAACAGAGCTTTTAGAAAAAGGTATTGTGTTGGAAGATACAAGACAGGGTGTAACTTGGAAGAAAATAAATTAGAAAACAATATTAATGACAGTGAACTTTTAAAACTCTCAAGAGAGAAAATGCCAATCAAAAACGCAAACATGTATTCACCTGCACAACTAGCTTATGCAGGTGATGCTGTTTATGAGCTTTTAGTCAGAAGCTATGTAATCAATAACCATGATACTAATGTAAATAAGATGCATAGACTTACAGTAAAATTTGTTAAAGCTCAGGCTCAAGCCTACATTATAAAAATTCTTGATAATGAACTTACTGAGGATGAAAAGAGAATTGTAAAAAGAGGTAGAAATGCCAAAGTAACTTCATCTCCTAAAAATGCAGAAATGATGGAATACAAATATGCAACAGGTTTTGAAGCTTTAATTGGATACTTGTACTTAGGCAATGAACTTGACAGATTAATGGAACTATTTAATAAAACTATAGAAATACTTAATGAAAAGGATAGTGAAAATGAGAATAATCGAGGGTAAAAATCCAGTAATGGAAGCACTGAGAAGTGATACTCCAATAGATACCATACTAATAAGTAAAGAAGCATCACAGGAGTCTTTTGCTAAAGTTTTAAAAATGGCTAAGGATAAAAATGTGCTAGTAAAAAATGTTGATAAGGCTCTTCTAGACAAATTAAGTGAAACGAAAAGGCATCAGGGAATCATTGCTGAAGCCATGGAATATGAATACAAGGAAATAGATGATATACTTGATTATGCCAAGAAAAAAGGGGAAAAACCTTTTGTTATAATACTTGATGAAATAACGGATGTTCACAATCTTGGAGCAATTATTCGTTCTGCAGAATGTCTTGGGGCTCACGGTGTAATAATACCTAAAAGAAGAGCTGCACAAGTTAATAGCGTTGTTGCTAAATCTTCTGCAGGAGCCGTTGAATTTCTTCCTATAGCAAGAGTAACAAATATAAGTTATGCAATAGAAGAACTAAAGAAAAAAGGTTTGTGGATATACGGTGCGGATATGGATGGGGAAAAATTCATATATGAAGAAAAATTTGATGTGCCTGTAGGCTTAGTTATTGGAAGTGAAGGTTTTGGAATTGGCAGACTCATAAAGGAAAAATGCGATACCATCGTTAAAATTCCTATGAAAGGAAACATAAATTCTTTAAACGCATCATGCGCTGCTTCTGTAATCATATATGAAATAATGAAGCAAAGGGTATTATAATGCCAAGGGTAAAAAAAGAATATCTATTTATTGATGGATATAATATTATTAATCAATGGCACTATTACAGAAATGTGTCAAAAAATATAGCCAACAGCAGAAGCAAGTTTCTTGAACTTCTAGTTGAATACCAGGCTTACAGAGGATTGAGAGTCATTGTTGTTTTTGATGCCCACCTTGTTAAAGGAAGCCTAGAAAAGAAGGAATTTGTTGCAGGAGTGGAAGTTGTATTTACTAAAGAAAATGAAACAGCTGATAGTTATATAGAAAAGCAGCTTGATAAAATCGGAAGGTACGAACAAGTGCAAGTAGCAACCTCTGATGGAGCAATACAACAAATTGTTCTAGCAAGAGGAGGTACGCGTATAACCGCACAGGAAATGATAATAGAGTTAGAAAACACAAAAAAAGACATTCGTACAAAGACTGACATGCCTGGACAAAAAGGGACAAATATCGACCAACTAATAGATCCTGAAACCTTATTGAAGTTGGAAAAAATGCGTAGACAAACCTAGCTTATTGACAATATATGTAATTAAATATATAATTTACATATATTAAAAAGGGGCGTTGACATATGATTGGTTCATTTGCTTTGTTTAACAACATGAATTATAACAGAGAAGTATATGATTCATTTTCGGATATAGAGCTCGTTGAAAAGGCTAGGAATAATGACGAATGCGGTGAAATTTGTTTATTTATGAGATATATGTTTTTAGTAAAAAGCATTATAAGCTCATTTTTTATTGTTGGATGGTCACAAGATGATTTGTTTCAAGAAGCCATGATTGGATTATTTAAATCTTTGAATAGTTTTAATGTTAAATATGGGTGTAGCTTCAAACATTATGCTGAAATATGCATTCGAAGGCAAATAATTTCAGCAATGAGAAAATCAAATGCAAATGAAGCTACAAACTGTATTTTTGTATGCAATTGCAATCAATGGGAAAATGATTGCATCAGCGAGAAAGAATTTAGTAAGATGAATAAACTGAATCCAGAGACAATTATTCTTGCTGCTGAAAAGTATAATAATTATTATGAAATAAGTACTAAACTATTAAGCAAATTTGAAAAAAATGTTTTAGACGAATATTGTAAGGAAAAATCATATGAAGAGATATCTTTAACACTAAAAAAAGATAGTAAATCTATTGATAATGCATTACAAAGGGTAAGAAAAAAGCTTTTGTGCCATAGAAAGAAACTAGTAATAGAATAAAAACCAAGTGGTTAAGCATTGCTAACCATTTTTTTTATGTTCTAGCCTAATGTTTAAGACCTCCATATTTTTCTCTAACCCAAGTTTTTCGCTGTAAATAAAAAGTTTGGATTCACTCTAAAATACCAAAATTTTATCTATTTTCTATTGATTTATTTTGTCTTTGTTGATATAATAAGTTTTGCAAAACATATAGGATAGACTTAATGCCTATGTAGCTCAGGAGGTAGAGCACTTCCTTGGTAAGGAAGAGGTCTCCGGTTCGAGTCCGGTCGTAGGCTCCAAATTCATTAAAATATAATAAAATAAACAAGGGAGGAAATAAAATGGCAAAGCAAAAATATGAAAGAACAAAACCTCATGTTAACGTTGGAACAATCGGACACGTTGATCATGGCAAGACTACTTTAACAGCAGCAATTACAAAGACATTACACGATAGAAACGGAACAGGCGAAGCTATATCATTTGACAACATCGATAAAGCACCTGAAGAGAGAGAAAGAGGAATCACAATCTCAACAGCACACGTAGAGTACGAAACAGCAAATAGACACTACGCACATGTTGACTGCCCAGGCCATGCTGACTATGTAAAGAACATGATTACTGGAGCAGCACAAATGGACGGTGGTATCATAGTTGTATCTGCAGCTGATGGTCCAATGCCTCAAACAAGAGAACATATACTTCTTGCAAGACAGGTTGGAGTTCCAAGATTAGTAGTATTCTTAAACAAGGCTGATATGGTTGATGATGAAGAATTAATCGAATTAGTTGAAATGGAAGTTAGAGAACTTTTATCTTATTATGATTTTGATGGAGACAACACACCAATCATCGTAGGATCAGCTCTAAAAGCACTTGAAGATCCAATGGGTCCTTGGGGAGATAAAATTCTTGAATTAATGCAAGCAGTAGATGACTGGATACCAACACCAGAAAGAGATATAGATAAACCTTTCTTAATGCCAGTAGAGGATGTATTCTCTATTACAGGTAGAGGAACAGTTGCTACAGGAAGAGTTGAAAGAGGAGTTTTAAAAGTTCAAGATAAGATTCAAATTGTTGGATTAAATGAAGCACCAAAAGAAACAGTATGTACAGGCGTTGAAATGTTCAAGAAATTACTTGATCAGGCACAAGCAGGAGACAACATTGGAGCACTTCTTAGAGGAACTCAAAGAAATGAAATCCAAAGAGGTCAAGTACTTGCAAAACCAGGTTCAATTACACCACATACAAAATTCAATGCAGAAGTATATGTATTAACTAAAGAAGAAGGCGGAAGACATACACCATTCTTTAACGGATACAGACCACAGTTTTATTTCAGAACAACAGACATCACAGGACAGATAGACCTTGAAGAAGGCGTTGAAATGTGTATGCCAGGAGATAACTCAAGATTTATAGTAGAATTAATCCATCCAATAGCAATAGAAGAAGGATTAAGATTCGCAATAAGAGAAGGCGGAAGAACCGTTGGATCTGGAGTTGTTACTTC
>JBGUET010000215.1:0-4737 GCA_041821225.1 Sedimentibacter sp. | reverse complement strand
ATTACAGATCTTCAACCAGAAAAAAGGAATATCGGAACAGTATTTCAAAACTATGCCCTGTTTCCTCATATGAATGTGGAAGAGAATGTAATATATGGTTTAAAATTAAAAAAGCTGCCAAAAAAAATAATTGAAGAAAAAGCTAAAGATTATTTGGAACTTGTAAGTATGTATGATTTAAGAAAAAGAAAAATTGCCGAACTTTCTGGTGGGCAGCAGCAAAGAGTTTCCCTTGCTCGTTCCCTTGCCATAGAGCCAAAAGTACTTTTGCTTGACGAACCAATGTCAAATTTGGATGCGGCTCTTCGTGATAAAACTAGAGAGGATATTCGCATACTTCAGCAGAAATTAAAAATTACAACACTATTTATTACTCATGACCAAAAGGAAGCTCTTTCTATTTCAGACAAAATTGCGGTTCTAAAATCTGGGGAATGCTTACAACTGGGAACTCCAAGAGAGATATATATGAACCCTGCCAATGAATTTTTAGCAAACTTTGTGGGTGAAACCAACATATTCGCAGACAAGGATTTATACGCATTTGGAATAAGTGAAATTATATCAAAAGCAAAAGAAATATATGTAAGACCCGAAATGATAAAGATAGGAATTGAAAAATCAACTGATTTTTCCATTGAAGCGCATATTAAAAAAACAATATTCAATGGAAGTACTATTGAATATGAACTAGTGGTTTTAAACAAGAACATAAAGGTTTTGGAACTTAATACAGGTGAAAATATTGAAAACAAGCAGCCAGGAAGTACAGTGTACCTTTCTTTTCCAAAAGTTTAAAAGAATTTAGGAGGAGAATGTTATGAAAAATATAAATTCTTTCAATAATAAAAAAGCGCTAGTTGCTACATTTAAAATATTGGGCTACTTTGTTTTGTTTTGGTGCTTAATAGGTTTTATTGTCATGCCAATGTTAAACACAATAGGCCTAAGCTTTAATTCAAAATCAGGAACAGGTATACAAAATTATGTAGATTATTTTTCATTAGCGAATAATCTTATTGTAATTAAAAATACATTCTCACTTGGAATTATAACAGTTCTTTTGTGCGGAATTATAGGGACAAGTCTCGCCTTTTATATGAGTTTTATACGAGTTAAGCATCAAAAGATGATTCATACTATTCTCCTTAGCCCTATGATGGTACCTGGGGTAATAATAGTTATTGCGTATATTCAACTTTATGGTGAAAGTGGCTTAGTAACAAAATCTATACAAATTCTACTAGGATTAAAAAATGTTCCATTTAATTTCAGCGGTTTTAAAGGTATAATTTTAGTACATGCCTTAACTCAGTATGTTTATTTTTATCTTAATGTATCAATTGCTCTTAAGTATGTTGATTATTCAAGTGTAGAGGCAGCAAGAGGACTTGGGGCAAACAGGTGGAAAATATTCACCTCTGTTTTATTTCCTGAAATATTGCCTGCACTTTTATCATCTGCCATAATAACTTTTATTTCAGGAATCAGCTCTTTTTCTGCGCCTAATCTCATAGGTGGCAGATTTCGTGTGTTAAGTACGCAGATTATGATTTCTAAAGCAAACAATTATATGAATCTTGCATCAATGCAGGTTGTTGTTCTAATGCTTATGGGATTATCTGTAATGTTAACTATCAGGTACTATGAAAGCAAGTATGCTCAAGAATCTTCCGTAAGGGCAGTACCTATAACAAAGGGAAAAATTAGCAGCCTTCCTGTTAGGTTTGTAGTAAATGTTGTAGTTTGTGTTATGCTATTTTTAATAGTAGTTCCTATTTTGGCAATCATTATTCTTTCTTTTGCAAAATCTAGTTCTATGATGATGAGTATTTTTCCAAATGAATTTGGACTTTTTAATTATAAAAATTTATTTACAAAAAAAAGAGTACTTGATCCTTTTTTAAACAGCATAAGCATGTCTTTTATAGCAGTAGTAATAGGATTGGGCATATCTCTTCCAATAGCCTACCTTGTAACAAAAAGAAAAAACAAAATAAACATGGCTGCGGAGATGATTTTGATGTTGCCTTTAGCAATGCCCGTAAGCACAATTGCTATTAATTTGATCAATTCATTTAATGTAAAGAATATTTTTATGTTTAATTATATTCTCATAGGTACCTATTGGATTCTTCCAATTGCATATATTATTACAGCACTTCCCCTATTTATGAGAACAAATATTATTGCTTTTGAAAGTTTCAATACTGACTTTGAGTATGCATCAAGAAGTCTTGGAGCTGGATTGATTTATACATTTACTAGAATAACAGCCCCCATGGTATATCCTGCCATTGTTTCAGGGGGTGCACTTGTATTTATTAGAACTCTTGGTGAACATACTATGTCATCTTTGCTTTATGGAGTTTATAACAGGCCCATTTCTATTGCCATGGTAAATGCCATGCAGGAATATGATATTGGACTTTCTATGGCGTATGGTTCAGCAACAATAATTATTTGTTTTGTAGTGATGACGATAATTTTAAATTTAGATAAAGAAAATTTCCAGTTTAGATAAATAATATTTTGATAGATGCATTTAAGTTTCCAAGAATTGAGTAAAAAGGAGCATTATAATAATTGATATGAAAATAATTAAAAAACAAATTTTATGTGAAGCAGGAGACTTTGCTAATGAAGACGTTGCAGGTATCAATGAATATGGTGCATGGCTATTAGACGGTGCTACTGGGTTAAGTGGGGCTAATTTGACCTGTGAAGTAAGTGATGCTAGATGGTATACAAAATGGTGGGATAGTTATCTTTCAAGCAATTTGAAAAATCATATGCCTCTTGGAGAAATCATTTCTAATGGTATAAATCAGGTTTCAGTGGATTTTAAAAAGGCTATAAACAACAAATCATGCAGCAAGCTTGATTATCCTTCAAGCTCAATCATAGTTTTGAAATGGCATGAAGATAGTATTGAATATTTTTCGCTTGGTGACTCTCCTGTATTAATACAAAGAAAGTATAGCATGGAGGAAATAACCGATGAAAAGATTTCAACCTTAGATAAAAAGGTTTATAATGCTATGAAAAATACTATTAAGCAGCAAAACATTTCAGCATGGGATGCAAAACCCTTTGTTTTGCCTATGATTAAAGAGCATAGGCTGATGCTTAATAAAGAAAATGGATATTGGATTTTAAGCTTTGACATTAAAGCAGTTAGCAAGGCATCACAGGGTATTTTAAAAATAAGTGAGCCAACAAAGATATTGATGGCAAGTGACGGATTTTCAGCTTTAGTCGACAAGTACAATGTGATTGAAAAAGAAGATTTTATTATGCAAGTTGAAAATAAAGGACTTCCCTTGCTTTATGAAGACCTTAGAATGATAGAAGATATTGATAAGGAAGGGATAAAATATCCTAGATTTAAAAAATGTGATGATGCATCTGCAATTTGCTTTGAAATTAGAATATAGAAGGATATAAGGGTTACGGGTAAATTAAATAATTGCATAACTAATATTTAATAAAAAACAATACAGGAATTGGTATTTTCTTACTAGGGTAGATAATTGACAAATTTTTATGATTAATGTTAGTATGTGGGTATTAGAAAATTAAATTATAATATTTAAAATGCTTAACGGAGGTTATAGTGAGAAGATTTTGTCATTGCCAATGGTGTGGTACATAGTATATTCCAATTATTATTAGAAAATGAATATGAAAAAATAAATTAATTAGGAGTATATAGCATGGAAAAATTTGATGATTTATTAAAAAAGCTCGATTTAGAATATTTTGGAAATGGGAGACATAAAATTTCCTTTGAAAAAATGATGGAATTAAAAAAAGAAAATAAGGTATTTATTATTGATGTAAGGACAAAAGAGGAAACTGAATGTTTAAAAATAGAATTTGCTAATAATATTCCTACTGATGAAATTCCTGATAGAATTAATGAAATACCAAAAGACAAAACCATTGTAGTGTTTTGTTCTTCTGCTACGAGAGCAACTATTGTTTTTGCCTACTTGCAATTACATGATTACAATGATGTAAAAATTCTATTAAATAGTATAGATGAAATAGCAGGCTTTTTTAAGCCAGGATATGTGCTTAAAAATTCTGAAAATCTGAAGAATACTAATTAGAAAGAAGTGATTTAAATGAATTCAGTACTACTAATGAGTATTGTAATATTGGCTATAGCTATTTCTATGTCAATGGTAGGAAAAGGTGGAGGTAACTTTTACGTATTAGTAATGGTATTAGCCGGGGTTTCAATGCATAATGCAGCTACTACTTCACAGCTTATAATGATGGGAACTTCTGTTGCTTCAATGATCATTTTTAATAAAAATAAAAAAGTTGATTGGAAGCTAGCATTGATCATAGATCCACCTACTGATATTATGGCTTTTGTTGGAGGATATTTTGCTGGAAATATTGAAGGAACCACTTTAAAATTAATGTTTGCTATATTGTTAGTAATAATATCTATCTTTATGTTTATTCCAGTAAAAGAAAAACCAATAGAACAAAATGAAAAATTTGGTTATTGGAATAGAACTTTTGGTGAACATAAATATAGCGTTAATTTATGGCTTACTTTACCAATTACAGCTACAGTAGGTTTTTTCGCAGGAGCTATTGGGATTTCAGGTGGAGCATTTAAAATCCCACTTATGGTTATGATGTGTGGAATACCTATGGAAATTGCAGTTGGTACTTCTTCAGCAATGGTTGCAGCTACAGCCTTGATGGGATTTATAG
>JBGUET010000214.1:0-4741 GCA_041821225.1 Sedimentibacter sp. | reverse complement strand
TTGTTTCCACCATTTGATGTTCCAGTTCCTGTACTATTCTCAGTCTCCGTGATTTCCTCATTTTCTATACTTTCCTCAATATCCGTAACGCTTTTAATATCCTTTTCACATCGATATAAAACAGCTAACCACTCGCCACGTGTCATGGACTGTCTTCCTCTGAAAGATACATCTTCATATCCTGTAAAGAGCTGAAAGGCTTTAACCTTTTCCATTGCAACTTTAACCCATGAAGGAAAATATGCCTCATCAGTAAATGTTATGTTTTCATTAATTTCCTTTTGTGGCAACAACCTTGAAAGCAGTTGGGTGATTTCAAAACGTGTCATTTCTTCATTAGGTCTGAAGGACATATCATCATATCCCAGTATATATCCATTATTCTTAGCTAACATAACATCATCATAGAACCAATCTGACTCTTGAATATCGTTAAATCCGTCACCCATATCCATGGATTCATCGTACGAAAGCCCCAGTAACCGATTGACCATTGAAACTACCTGTGCCCTAGTAATATAGGATTCAGGATGGGAAAGCCCATCTTCATATCCTTTGAAATATCCTTTTTCAAACATCGCAGTCATTTCTTTTTCAGCCCAATGTCCACGAATATCCTCGGGCAGATTGATATTCATTTCTTCTTCAATATCATACTCGCTTGTACCTTGAATCTGATTTGTGCTGGCATAACTAGAGCTCATAATATTTGATGATAACATTGTTATAATGAGCAGACATGCAAGTAACCGTTTGCTTAATTTTTTCATCCCTAATCCTCCATTTTTTTCATTACTATTTGCTTTGTTTGATACAATACACAACTGACATATATTTCAAAACACATCAACTTAAGTACAAATCCTTAAATTTATTTTTTAAATGAAACTATCCAATGGATAGCAACCTAATCAATACAATAAACGACATTCCGCCAGTAAAACGTATAATCAATACTCATTTTACTTATACGTTCATTTTACTAAAAACATGAGTTATTCTCAATATGCTAAGGGGCACCCAAATTTTATCTGTCGTCATTAGATTTGCACGAAAAAATGACCTAGGTCATTTTGAAATAACCTAGGTCATATATTATTTAGTTGTGTTTATTTTAAATAATTGAAGCTCCATAAATTGCTTCTACAGAATTTCCTAGCATATCATTAAACTCTTTATCAGTTTGACTATCGTTTAATCCTTCAACCAATGCTCTTGAGAAGCTTGCAATTAATCCTGAATTCTTCTCAAGTAATTCAACTGCATGTTCTCTACTATAACCACCAGAAAGAGCAACTACTCGCATTACTTGTGGATGATGCATCAATTCAGAATAAAAATTATCTTGTGTTGGTATTGAAAGCTTTAACATAATTACTTCGCTTTTAGAAAGTTTATTCAAGTGCTTTAATATTTCTTCCTTCATAATTTTTTCTGATTCTAGTTTATCAGAACTGTTTATATCAACTTCAGGCTCTAGAATTGGAACTAGTCCTTTTTTAATTATTTGTTTGCCATAATCAAATTGCTGTTCCACAATTTTTGTTATACCATCTCTATTTGCCTTTTTTATAACGGATCTCATCTTGGTACCGAAAATATTTCTTTCTACAGCTCGGTCCAATAGTGAATCCAAATCTGGTATTGGTTTCATAAGTTGAACTCCGTTTTTCTCTTCCGCTAAGCCTTTGTCAACCTTTAATATGGGAATGATACCTTTTTTCTCCCATAAGTAATCAGCTGTCCACATACCATCAATCTTACGGTCCATAGTGTGCTCAAATAAAATTGCTGCTAAAATATGGTTTGAATTAAATGCTGGGCTAGTAATTATTCTAGTTCTCATTTCATGTACTAGATCAAACATTTCTTTATCATTTTTGTACCTGTCATTAGATACTCCATAACCAGCTAAAGCCTTAGGTGTGCTACCTCCACTTTGATCCAAAGCCGCAACAAATCCTTTAGCACTTTTCATTCTTTCTGCTTGTTTGTTATTCATACAATACACCCCTATTCGTAATAATTTTATTTAAAATAAATATTTTACAAATACTAACCTATATAAGATTCTATATCTATATAGCCGGGTTGTCAAATATTGTATTTTATTATTTTCAACGCTTTATTTTTATGTATAGCTTTTGAAAATGTTTTCTACTTGTTTGTTACTCTAATCATTATATGATATATTCCAGTAATACTTTCCCTTCGCCCTTGTCTTGGCATTGTAGTTTCCTCAAACATTTCATTTTCGGAAATATGCTACTACTATTTTAGAATTTTCCAATCAAAAATAACCGGCTCAGCTACCATAATACTGAATTTAAGGTAATATTTGGTTGAAATTTATTGCTATTTATGATAAAATATTATTGAATCCGAGTTTTGTTATAGGAACAGAACCTATGGGTATTAACCACTTAATTAATGCCTCCCGTATTTGGAAAGGATTTTCTCAAGGAAGATTTCTTTGAGTGGCGTACGGGGGGCTTTTTTATTCCCCGAATAAAAATTAAGGAGAGATGAATGAAAATTAATGGTGGATTTTTACAGTCACTGCTCAGAATTAATCTAACAGACGGTACTATCAAAAAAGAAAAGATTGAAGAAGAAATGTTTGCTAAATATGTAGGCGGAGCTTTACTTGCCGACAAAATACTCTATGATGAGTTAAAACCTCATACTGATGCTTTGGGTGTTGATAACAAACTAATATTTTTTACTGGCCCTCTTACAGGCACAGATGCTATATGTGCTAGTAGAATGGGTGTGGCTACCAAGTCACCTCTCACAGGTACTATATGCAATTCTTTTAGTGGTGGATATATGCCTGTAGAAATAAAATATGCAGGCTACGATATTATCGTGATTGAAGGCAAATCAGATGAACCTGTATATATCAGTATTAACAATGATAATGTAAAAATAAAGAGTGCCAAACAATACTGGGGTATTAACGCTATTGATACACAGGTATATATGAAGGAAGAATTAAAAGACCAAAATTATCGTATAGCTTGTATCGGACCTGCCGGTGAAAACCTAAGCCTGCTCAGCGTCATTATCAATGAACAAAGAGCAATGGGCCGTAAAGGCGTAGGAGCTGTAATGGGTAGTAAAAATCTAAAAGCTATAGCAGTCAGAGGTACCAGAAAAGTTCCTGTAGCTGATAGTGCTATGCTCAAAAAAGGTATTGATATGTTCGCTCAATGCTTAAAAGAATCCCCCATCGCTTACTCTGTATTTTCACATATAGGCTCTTCGTCTGGTTTAAGTGCTACTCAAGCTTCGGGAGCACTTCCTATCAAAAACTTTTCTGCCACTGGAACGGATGAATACGAAAGTTATATAGGAGGAGAGGCCCTTGGTGAATACAAAATACGAAGAAATAATTGCTATCGTTGTCCATTGGGTTGTGCACAAGTAAGAATGGTTCAAAAAGGCAGATATGCAGGTATAGCTACAGAAGGACCTGAGTATGAAACAATCTATTCATTTGGTTCTATGCTGTGTATAAAAGACCCTGCCTTTATTATAGCAATGGATAGACTTTGCGATGAACTAGGAATAGACACTATTTCAACAGGTGTAACTATCGCAATGGCTATGGAGTTGTATGAAAAAGGCTTGCTAAAAGATACCGACGGATTGGATTTAAGATGGGGCAACTGTGAAGCTGTAGAGCAATTAGTACGCAAAATGGCATATAGAGAAGGGTTGGGCGGAATGCTCAGCGACGGATCACGCAAGCTCGGTGAAAAACTCGGCGGAGATGCTCCATATTATGCTATGCAAATAAAAGGCCTAGAACTTCCTGCCTATGACCCTAGAGGTCTAAAAGCCCAGGGCTTGAATTTAGCTACTTCATACAATGGGGCTGACCACAACAGAGGCTATGCATTCCAAGAAGTATTCGGCATGCCTATACCATATCCAGTAGAAAGACTCGCTACTAAAGGCAAAGGTATTTTAGCAAAATTTAATCAGGATTTTTGCGGTACATATGATGTAGCTACGTTGTGTGAATTTCCTACACAGTTAGCTATGCCACACTGTGCACAGGAAGTTGTCGCTATACAGCTCAGTGGTGTAAGTGGTATAAAATTCACTGCAGATCAAGTATGGACTTTAGGTGAAAAACTTAATAACATTACTCGTATGTTCAATGTCCGAGAGGGCTTTGACCGTACAGATGACACACTACCAAAGAGATTTATAACGGAGGCAATAACCGATGGTTTGTCAAAAGGGGAAACAGTATCTCAACAGCAACTTGATGAAATGCTTGATGAATACTACGAAGCTAGGGGCTGGGATAAAAACGGCATTCCTACCGAGTCAAAATTAATAGAGCTCGAATTGATATAATACATTGAATTAATGACATTGATAAAAGATACTAATGATAAGAAATCTATGTGGACAAAGGCACTGCTACCAACTAGGGATTTGAGACTCTTCAGCATGGAGACAAGTATATCTATTTAAATACAGTCAATGATGCAAATGGCTACCCTAAGTTTTAATAATCATTCTAAACTTTTGGATATTTTAATACTATGATCTAAAAGGCTTACTAAACAAATGCTTTATGGTCCAAAATAAAAATTAATTACTAATAACTAATCCCCATATGACACAGAATTGTATCAAATGGGGATTAGGTTTTAAGGGACGTTTTAAGGGACGGTTTGATTAGCGGCGAATTGTAGTTTGCCCCAGAAGAAACCAGATAATT
>JBGUET010000213.1:0-4753 GCA_041821225.1 Sedimentibacter sp. | reverse complement strand
CGCCTTTTTATCAGGGTCCATGTCAAAAATCCAATCCACCATTAAATCGTGTTTACCTCTCATGTCAATAGTTCCCATTTGTTTAACAGTTAATGCTCTGTGTAGTGTAAACACTCTTTCAGACATTAAATCCAATTCTTGCTCTGTAGTATCAATACCTGTAACAACTGAAAAATATTGAGATTCCAAAGAAGTATCTCCTCTATAATTTCTTTCTTTTAAAGGTGATGTTGTCATAGGCCACATCCAGTTACAAAGTGTCAATGAATCATGAAGAACATTTCTAACGACGCTCCATTTAGCGAACTTAGCTTTATATTCATTCATAGGTGTATAATTAACAGGTGCATCTACAGCATCTCCTGAACCCCACATTTCAGCAGCTATATCCTTTTGAATATCTATTGGCAATCCTGAACCAATAAAGTTCATGTGAGAGTGGCTTTGAGCATCTCTGTTAAACAGACAGCTTATAATTGAGCCTACTTGTGCTCCTGCTTCATTTGAATGGTGCACTGGGTATCCTAGTGGTGACCAAACTTTATATGCTGCTCCATTCCAGAAGTCACTTCCAAAGTTCCATCTTTTAGCAATGTTGTAAGTTCCGTCTCCTATATGGCTGAATTCACCTTCTTTAAATGCAACTCTTCTGTAGAATTCCTTTAAGAATGCTGGGTCTCCTGCTTCAAGCAGATCCCATGGAATGCTGTTGTATTCTGCCTCAGGCAATACTTTTTTTAATATTCCTGTAGTATAAGCATATTTAAAGTCTCTTCCAATCATGCCGTAATTGCACCAAACACCATAATCATCAGCTAACTGAGCGCCTAATGTTTTAGCTAGCAAATCCCCATCGCCTTTTTCAACTTTATCAGTAGTACCTTTAATCATAACTCCAAATGGAGAATACCAACCCATGCAAGTGTTTGAAACGTATGGTGATACTCCGTATTGTTCAAGCTGTGGCACGTTAAGCTGTGCATGACATCTAATAGGACATGATTGACATCCGCCCATTCTAACTGTATATTGTTCAGCTATAGCGCCTAAATCTTTTACAGCCTTTTGAGTACGATAGCCTACTTTATTTATATCCCCAGGGGCACATATACCTGTTTCGATATTTCCTTCAGAAGCTCCCCAATGCAATCCCTCTCTTGCAGTCCAGCGACTTGCTTCATCGCTAAATTCTGCCCAAGGTTGAGGTGTGCTAGGAACAACATGCTGATTGTTAGCTCCAATAATTTCCCCAGTCATATAAGTATCTAATTTCATTAACTCTGATCTATCTTTACCTATTTTTACGGAACCCGTTCCTTTAACAGCAATAGCTTTTAATTTTTTCGAACCCATTACTGCACCATGACCGCCTGCAGAGTGAGAAGTACCATTCATAATAACTGACAAATTAACAAGATTTTCTCCTGCTTGTCCTATTGCAGCTACACATGCTTCTTTTCCAACAACTGATCCTATTTGTGCACTAGAATCAAAGATACCTAGTCCCCAAACAAATGATGCATCTTCTAAACTAACTTTGTCATCTTCTATTCTTAAATAAACTGGTCTTGAAGAAGCACCTTCAATAATTATTGCATCCCATCCTGCATACTTTAAAAATGCAGCGAAATTTCCTCCCATATGACTGTCTGTTACTAAACTTAAGTCATTTCCAGGATAAAGTGATGTAATATTTGTTCTTGAACTGCAAGGTACTCCACTTCCACATAAAGGTCCTGTACCAAACACTATTTTATTCTCTATATCATAAGGTTTTGTTCCTTGTGGAACTTCATCAAATAATACTTTATATCCAATACCCATTCCACCTATGAAATCTTGATATTTACTTGTTTCTTCAGTACTGATTTTTCCATTTGTCAAATTGACTCTTAATATTTTTCCTGTCCAACCACCTATAGCCATTTATATTCCTCCAAACGTTTAATTTTGTCTATTTGTATAAATTTACTCATTAATCATTGTTTTTTTATGCTTTATATCCTAATTTTCTCATAGCATACTTAACTTCTTCCCAAGGAACAATACGTAATGCTCCTGTTGGACAATTTGCAGCACATACACCACATTCTAAACATTTTGTAGATTTGCTTGTTTCAGGGTCAACAGTAGGTAAATGCCAAGGACATGCTTCTGTACATGTTCCACATCCAATACATTTTTCAGTATTAACAACTCTTGCTCCTATTTCATTTACTTCTATTGCTCCAACTGGACATGCTTTTGCACAATAAGGTTCTGCACATTGTCTACATGTTTCAGGGGACATTAACAGATTTCCAAATTGACCATCTGCCCTCCTGTAAGCAATCTTTGGTCCATCAGTTCCAAAATATAAATTTCTACTTACTTTAATTCTAGATATAAAAGGTTGTACTTTTCCATCATTTGCTAAAGTACAATTTGTTTCGCATCTCTGACAGCCTGTACATCTTGCTTTATCAGCAATAAGAACTCCTTGTGCCAAAGGAAAAACAGAAACTTCCTCAACGTTAGGGTTAGTACAACCTAGTAGATTTAATAATGATAAAGAAATAAATGTTCCACCTATTCCTTTGCCGGATAGTTTAAGAAACTCGCGTCTTGTTGTTTCTTTATCCAAAATATTTTTTTTAATTTCATTTTTAGACAATGGTATCTCTCCTCTCAATTATGTAATTTATAAATTTGCTGATTCTTTCTTTGATTGTTATTTTTCTAACACAAGAATATTTTTTATTATAACTTAAAATATTATAGTATGCAACAACTATTTACCCACGCCTAATATTTTTTAATATATCTCTTGGCAATTATTTTTTAATATAATATCCAAATAAACACTCAAATTTAAATGTTTTAATATGTTTTAATGGTTTTGCTATTGTAATAATATATAATAATTACCATATTTTAACGTTTTTTAAAAAGCGTTTTTTTGTAAAATCTTTGTCTAAAATATTTTTTTGTTTTAAGCTTTCTTTTTTATATGGCTATTTTTTCTTCATTATTTAGCTTAAGACATATTTTTTACAGTTTAATTGTATGTTAATTATAATACTATTTATATATTGCAACCTTGACATAAGCATTGCATGCAGATATACTCTTAAAATTACTATTGGTAAGGAGAATTATTTAATGATAGAACTAAGGCCAACAATAATTGATGATTGTCAATTTATAATAAAATGCAATGAGGGAAAAGATGAAGCTTTTTTACATCAATGGGCAGGACCTTCCTACATTTTTCCAATTACAGTGGAACAAATCAAGAAAAGATTGAAAGATACAATATATACAAAATTTTTCACCGCTTTTATAGATAATGAAATTATTGGTACAGTTGAAATTGGCTTTATCGATTACAAAAAAAAAGAATGCAAAATATGTCGATTCTTACTTGAAGAAAATTCCAGAAACAAAGGTTATGGCACTGAAATTTCAAAATCTCTCATAAATTATGCATTCGATAAATTAAATATGAACAAAGTTTCATTACATGTTTCAAGTAATAATGTTAGTGCAAAAAAATGTTATGAAAAAGCTGGATTTACTTTGGCAGAAGAACAAAATAAAAAAGCTTCCTTAAAAATGGAATTATTTAATAACAATTTGCCTAAAAACATTTAATAAACTGTTACAAAGCTATACTCCTTGACAGTCAAAATCTGGGATAAAGCTTTCAAGAGCCGTTTCCTCTTCTTGAATAAAACCATTTTCAACTCCAATGCTAACAGCATAATCCACCAACTCATCGTATTCATCACAAGTAATCTTTCGGTTTATTTCGGGATACTCTAAAACCTTGGGAAGAGGTGTGTACTGATTCATTATACTCATATATATTTTATTTGCATACGTTTCATGTAGATATTTAATTATATTCTTTGAATCTTCAAGATACCCAGGCAAAGTCATGTGCCTTATAATAACCCCTTTGATAACCATTCCGTTTTTATCAAATTTAATTTTGCCTGTTTGATTAACCATTTCATCAATAGCTTTTGACGCATGTTGGAAATAGTCATGGCAGTTTGAATATCTTTTTGCTATTTCCCCATCCATGTACTTAAGGTCAGGAAGATATATAGAAATATGTCCATCAAGCATTTTTATTGTTTCAACTTTTTCATATCCACTAGTATTATATACCATAGGAATATAAAGTCCTTTATTTTTGCTCAGAATAATGGCATCAGTTATTTGGGGCACAAAGTGAGTTGGGGTAACAAGATTAATGTTGTGTGCTCCCCTTGACTGAAGTTCAAGAAAAATCTCAGCAAGCCTTTCTACTGTAATTTCCTTTCCTACCATTCCTTTTGATATGTTGTAATTTTGGCAATACACACAGCCAAGCGTACATCCTGAAAAGAAAACAGTTCCAGAACCCTTTGTCCCTGAAATACACGGTTCTTCCCACATATGAAGCGACGCCCTAGCAACGACAAGTTTATCAGTCTGCCCGCAATATCCTTTTTTCCCACTTGTCCTGTCAACTCCACAGTTTCTCGGACATATTGCACACTCTTTCATTAAGTTAATTTCCAATTTTTCACCTCTATTACTTTAATTCAACCTCTTAATTTTACAATTTTTTATATAATATGTCTATATATTTTAATCAAGCAAAAGCCCTACCAAAATTCATATAACCTTATAATAATACCTAAAAAAGCCATGAAATATTTATTTATAAACTTATTTTTTAAATAAATTAAATTTTAAAAATCACAATCTGAATTTGACAGCA
>JBGUET010000212.1:0-4773 GCA_041821225.1 Sedimentibacter sp. | reverse complement strand
CCCCTGGAACAGCAGGTGCAAGCGAAATTGGCTTTATGTTATTTCTTGGACACTTATTCCCTTCAAATATTGTTTCAACAGCTTTATTGCTGTGGAGAGGTGTAAGCTATTATTTCAGTTTAATATTTAGCGGAATATTTTCTTTTGCGGTAACAACTTTGAAAAAGAAAAAAATATTGATTAGTTAGTTAGATATATTTCATATCAACCGCTTAATCAATATTTGCACACTATTTCAATATTAGAATTTTACAAGCAAAATAGTTTTTTGAAATTTTCCTTTGTTTGTTTTGCAACCATATCAACTGAAATATTTCTTATATTTGCAATTTCTTCTGCAACATATTTAACATACTTTGGTTCATTTCTCTTACCCCTAAATGGCTCTGGAGTCAAATATGGAGAATCTGTTTCAATGAGAAGTTTATCTAATGGAATTTCCTTTGCCACTAGTTTTGGAGTTTTAGACTTTTTAAAAGTTACCGGTCCGCCTAAGGAAATATAGAATCCCAATTTAATGAATTCCCTTGCCATTTCCACACTGCTTGAATAGCAGTGAAGTATTCCCCTTGTACCATCATAATGCTCTTCTTTCATTATTTTGAATACATCTTCATGTGCATCTCTGTCATGTACTATATATGGCAAATCAAGTTCTTTAGCTAGCCTAATCTGTTCCCTAAACCATTTGCGTTGAACGTCTCTATCTGAATTGTCGTAGAAGTAGTCAAGACCTATTTCTCCTATGGCAATTACTTTTTCATTTTTGGCTAATTCTCTAAATATATCTATTGTTTCATCATTCATGTATTTAGAATCGTGGGGATGACAACCTACTGCTGCATAAATGAAGGAATATTTATCTGCTAATAAAACAGCTGCCTTTGAAGTATTTAAATCAGCTCCTGGATTTAAAACGATTTCTATTCCATTATTGTTCAATCCATTAATCAGCTCTTCTCTGTCCCCATCAAATCTTTCATCATCAAGATGGGCATGACTATCTACAAATTTACTTTCCACTTTTCTTACCCTTCTTACTGTTTCTGTATTCTTTAACTATTTCCTTAAATGTTTCTAATTGGCCATCGTCTTTGCTAAATGCTAAATCGATAGAAGCCTCCCTAGTTCCATTGTTGTACATTACTTTTACCTTAATTATATTCTTTTCATTTGGTTTTAAATAATTAACTCCCTTTATTGCATCCCATCTAATTAAATAAGACCTTTTGTGAATACCTAAATTTGAAACTCTCGTTTTTTTAGACAGCGGTATATATAAAGCAATCATTAATATTGGTAAAACTACCATAGTCAATAATTCTTCATATCCGTATGCTTTTGCTTGTATAACTCCCGATATTAAAAAAACAGAAGCAAAAATCATGAAGCTCATCAACCCGATGCTTATTGTTCTCATTCTTTTATCATCTTGGTTTAAATTAAGCAACACTTTCATATTTTCTTTCTTGTATTTAATAGTATTTTTAAAGCCTGTAACAACAAAAAATATAAGAATTATAAATATCATTAAGTAAATCATTGAAGTCATATTAGTATTCATAGTGTTTCCTCTCTGTTTTTAATTATTTTCTAGTAGTAATTTTAGCATAGTATATATTATAATTCAAGCAATAACCAATATTGTTCCATTTAGAAATAAAACTTCCTACACACCTATTATTAAATTGATCTTAGATGAATACTCAGCCCACTCTTTTTTTATATTATACAAATATGCCCTTCCTTCTTTTGTGATTTTATAATATTTTCTAACTCTGTTATTCTCCATCTCATATGCAATTGACTTGATTAGCTGTTCTTTTTCTAGACTGTGCAAAATCGGATATAAGGTACCATCCTTAAGTACAAAAGTACCATAAGATTTAGCTTCAAGTTCCTTAATAATTTCATATCCATACTTTTCACCTGGTTCAATTAATGCCAACACTAACATTTTCGTATTACCTGAAAGTTTATTTTTATCAATTTTCATTTTATACACCCCAATACATAGACAATCTATGTTTATATATTACATATGTTATCTATGTATGTCAACTGTTTTTATTCATTTAATATATAGAAAATCGTATGCTTACCTTGTTTTAGTGCTTGCTTTTCAAATTATAATTTTGATAGTATTTTTATGCTTATTATGTATACTATTGCTTGCTTATATTTTTCTTTTGTTATATTATTAACAAAAGAAAAATGAATGCTGACACGAAAGGAATTATATTATGACAACTGAAATTAAAGAAAAAATTGATGAAATTCTAACTGCTCACAATTGTGAGAAGAAAGAACTTATTAACATTATTCAAGAAATTCAAAATGAATACCGTTATTTACCTCAGGATATTTTAATTTATGTAGCAAAAAAATTAGATATAAGCGAATCCAAAATCTACGGAGTAGCTACTTTTTATGAAAATTTCTCCCTTGAAGCCAAGGGGAAAAATATAATAAAAATCTGTGACGGAACTGCATGCCACGTTAGAAAGTCTGTGCCAATTCTAGACGCAATATACAAAGAACTAAGTTTAAACGCCAAAAAACATACAACAGATGATTCATTATTTACTGTTGAAACCGTTTCATGTCTTGGTGCTTGTGGTCTAGCTCCTGTTATAACAATAAATGACCATGTGCATCCTAAAATGACTCCAGAATCTGCAGTTGCTTTAATTAGAAACATTATCAAGGAGGCGAACTAGATGATTATAAAAACATATGACGATTTAACACATTTTGCAAATCTTTTCAAGAATTCATTAGAAAAACAAAAGATAAAAGTCTTGGTGTGTGCCGGAACAGGTTGTATTGCAGGTGGCTCTCTTCTAATATACGAAGAGTTAAAAAGACTTGTTAAAGAAAATGATGCATGGGCAGATGTGGATTTATTAAAAGAGGATGAAGGTATCAGTGTTAAAAAAAGTGGTTGTCATGGCTTTTGTGAAGCAGGTCCCCTTGTAAGGGTTGAACCATACAATTACCTATATTTAAAAGTCAAACTAGAAGATTGTAATGACATATTTAATAATACTATAATGAACGGTGAACCTGTAGAAAGGTTAATGTACAATGATTCTGGTAAATTATATAAAACTCAGGAAGAAATACCTTTTTACCAAAAGCAAACAAGGCTAGTTTTAGAGAACTGTGGGCATATGGATGCGGAAAATATACAAGAATATATTGGAAGAGGTGGCTATCAGGCTCTCTCTATCGTTCTCAGTTCTATGGATTCAAAAGGAGTATGTAAACAAATTCAAGATTCCGGATTAAGGGGTCGTGGTGGTGGCGGCTATGTGACAGGTAAAAAATGGGGACAAGTTTTATCTCAAGATAATCCTAACAAGTATGTAGTTTGCAATGGCGATGAAGGCGATCCAGGTGCATTTATGGATAGAAGCATCATGGAAGGTGACCCTCATAAAATTATTGAAGGTATGACAATTGCTGGATACGCTAGTGGAGCTAAAATTGGTTATATTTATGTTAGAGCTGAATATCCTATGGCCGTAGAACGATTGAAAATAGCCATTTCTCAAGCAAACGAATCAGGATTATTGGGTGAAAACATTCTAGGTTCTGGTTTTAATTTTGAACTTCACATAAACAAAGGAGCCGGTGCCTTTGTATGTGGTGAAGGTAGCGCCCTTACAGCGTCCATTGAAGGTGAAAGAGGAATGCCACGTGTTAAACCTCCACGAACTGTTGAGCAAGGATTGTTCGGATGTCCCACTGTATTGAATAATGTTGAAACATTTGCTAACGTACCAATAATAATTTCAAATGGTGTGGAAGAATATAAAAAGTACGGTACAAAGGATAGTCCAGGCACAAAAGCCTTTGCACTAACTGGTAATGTTGTAAATACAGGGCTTATTGAAGTTCCTATGGGAACAACTTTAAGAGAAGTTATATTTGACATAGGAGGAGGTATTCCTGACGGAAAAAAATTCAAAGCCGTTCAAATAGGTGGTCCTTCTGGTGGATGCCTCACCTTTGATGAAAGACATTTAGATCTAGCCCTAAGCTTTGATTCTCTTAAAAAAGTTGGAGCAATGATTGGTTCTGGTGGTATGGTAGTAATGAATGAAGACACTTGTATGGTTGAAGTAGCAAGATTTTTCATGAGCTTCACTCAAAGAGAATCTTGCGGCAAATGCATCCCTTGTAGGGAAGGAACAAAAAGAATGTTAGAAATTCTAGATAAAATAGTTGCAGGCAATGGAACTATGGAAGATTTAGAATTATTAAGAGATATTGCGGATACTGTAAAGAACACCGCTTTATGTGGACTTGGAAAGACAGCAGCTAATCCTGTTCTTAGCACAATGGAATTTTTCTATGATGAATATCTTGCCCACATAGTTGATAAAAAATGTCCTGCTAAGCAGTGCAAAAATTTAACAGCTATACAAATTGATGCTTCACTTTGCAAAGGATGCTCTAAATGTGCAAAAATTTGTCCCGTTAATGCAATTTCAGGTAAAATAAAAGAAAGCTTTGTTATAGACATCAAAAAATGTATAAAATGTGGCGCTTGTATGGAAATTTGCCCATTTAAAGCAATTGAGGAGGTATAGATAATGAATGGAAATATGATTATAGACGGTAGAAAAATTCCATATACAAATCAAAAAAATATATTAAGCGTAATTAGGGACTCTGGCATTGACTTGCCTACATTTTGTTATCATTCCGAACTAAGTATTTATGGTGCTTGCAGAATGTGTTCAGTAGAAACAGCTAAGGGAGAAA
>JBGUET010000211.1:0-4795 GCA_041821225.1 Sedimentibacter sp. | reverse complement strand
TGCGAAACTTGATTAGAAAAGTAGACCCTGAGGCTGTTGAGGAATGGAAGTGGAGAGGGACCCCAGTGTGGTATCACGACGGAATGATATGTACTGGGGAGACTTACAAAAGCGTAGTGAAAATGACTTTTGCCAAGGGAGCGTCACTGGATGATCCATCACATGTTTTTAACTCAAGTATGGATGGGAACGTAAGACGGGCCATAGATTTCCGTGAGGGCGATGAGGTGGATGAAGAGGCGCTTAAAGGGCTAATCCTAGCTGCCATTAACTTAAACAAGTCTAACCCCAAGAATTCACCCAAGAAGTGAGTTCTCTGCTAAAATGGTTTGAGCTTGCTCAGATAAATAAAATATAACAAAAAGAAAGACTGGTTGTATCCTTTGGATATCACCAGTCTTTTTCTTATAAGATTTAATTAATATAAGCAATCTATGAATATTTTATGTACTTTTATATAAACGTTACACTTATATAGAAAAACACTGGGACATTATAAATTCATTAATTTGTGATATATTTGTGACATCAATAATTTATGATGGAATTAATGAAAGGCATGATAAACATAATTTGTCTTACATTGATACATAACGATATAATTTTTAAATTAAATTAGGAATAAAAAGGAGAAAGAAATTATGAATTGGAAAAAGAGTAGGACGCTTATTGTTATTTGTATTATTACAGCTTTGTTATTGGGTAATTTTGCCGCGTACGCACAAGAGACAAGTACAATTAAAATTACCTTAAATGGTAAGAGTATTGATTCTGATGTAAATCCTTATATTAATGATGAAAGCAGAACAATGGTAGAACTACGTTCTATTGCAGAGGCTCTTGGAGCTACATTAACTTGGGATTCAGATACAAAAACAGTTACAATAATAAAAGACACTTCGATTTTTACAGTAGTGATAGGTGAATTGCAATATACATTGGATGAAAATATAAATACAATGGATACCGTAGCAAGCATAGTAGATGGTAGAACTATGGTCCCAGTCCGTTTTATAACAGAAGCATTGGGGTTAGTTGTCAACTGGGATTCAACAACAAGTACAGTAATTATTACCAGCGAAAACACTGACGTGCAAGGATCCCCAAAAGACGGTGGTACAATCGATTTAGAATCAATTTTTACTCCTTATGTTGAATCGGGCATAATTACAGAAAGTGAAATGGAAGAACTGATTGCATATTTAGAAGAAAATGCACCAGAACAGAATGATTCATCTACTTCTCAAACAGCAGGACCACCAACTTCTGATACAGAAGAAAGACCTGAATTATTAGATGGTGCAGTTGATGCTGGAATTATTACACAAGATCAAGCTGATGCCATGGATATAAACATTGGTCAACCAGCTGGTGGACAAGGCATGGGTCCTGGACAAGGAGCAATGGAACGGTAATGGTGCAAATTAAATGTCAAATTAACATATTTTAATATACTATTTTTCAGTGCTTACAAACAGTTCATTTAGTAATAATGATTGAATAAAAATTCAATCATTATTTTTTTTGAGAAACAATTTTTAGAGAATATTGTTTTAGTGGGTTTATGGGATTAAAGGAGTACAATAAAACTAAACGATATTATAATTCCAACATTAGTGTTACTTATTGGTTATTACTTGGAATTTCAAAAGAATGAACAAAATCAAAAATTGTTTGTTGCCACAGTTATAGTTACAAAAGTTTAAAAATAATCCAACCAAACATAATAATTGACCCTCGATTTAAATGGTGATAGAATAATTGTAAAGTGCAATATTGCAATAAATTCGAGGTTTTTATATGAATTTCAATATTGTTGTTGCATGAAATTATCGTTGCTTCCTTAGTATCAAGCTCTTGTTGCAACTGTTATGACAATAAGTGAAGAAGTGGCATTGTATTTACAACGATTATATAATTTGCAATTAATAGGGAGGCTCATGATGTTTAACAAACAAGTGGTTTTGCAGCAAGCAAAGACCTACGATAGTTTTTATTTGTATGATGAAAGTATAATTATTGCACATACAAGTCAATTGAAAGCAGATTTTCAAGGTGTAGAGTTTTTATATTCTATTAAATGCAATCCGAATCCTATGGTTGTAAAAACCGTTGTTTCACAGGGATTTGGAGCCGATGCAGCAAGCCTAGCAGAAGTTAGGACAAGCAATCAGCTTGGAATACCAAAGGGTAAAATTCATTATTCTGCACCTGGTAAAAGTATACAGGACATTGCACAGGCAATGGAAATATCTACTATCGTTGCTGATAGTATTGATGAAATTATGCGTATACAGGAATTGGCGGAGAAAAAAGGTATTATTGAAGAAATTGGCATTCGTATAAATCCCAATTTTACGTTCTATGGTCAAACAGGCACTCCATCAAAATTCGGAATTGATGAGGACCTAGTTTACGACAATGCACAACTTCTTAAGAAAATGAAAAACATTAAAATCATAGGGATTCATGTTCATTCACGCAGTCAGGAATTGAACGCTGCTGTGCTTGAAAAATATTACGAAAATATGTTTTTACTTGCAATTACAGTTCAAGATAAACTGGGGATTGCTTTGCAGTTTATCAACTTGGGTTCAGGCTTGGGAATTTCTTATGCCGAACAGGATGAGCCATTGGACACAGTTTCTCTAGGCAAAGCTACTGCAGGGTTAATAGCTCTTTTTAAATTAAAACTTTCTAATGCTACGATTTTTATTGAAACGGGTAGATTTGCCGTTGGTAAAAGTGGTGTCTATGTGACAAGGGTTCTAGATAAAAAAATTTCTTACGGTAAAACTTTTGTCATCTTAAGCAATACCCTAAACGGTTTCATTAGGCCATCATTGGTGCAGCTTGTAATGAGTTATTCAAAAGAGGAATCCCCTAGAGGGAGTGAACCCCTTTTTACAAGCAAGGATGCCTTTGAGTTTATAGCCCTCACAGAAGAAGTTGAAAAGGAAGTAGTTACACTTGTGGGGAATATTTGCACAGCAACCGATGTCGTTGCAAAAGATATTCTAATGCCTAAGCTAAAATATAATGACATAGTTGTCATAACAAATGCTGGAAGCTATGCAGCTGCCATTTCGCCCATGCAATTTTCTTCTCAGGTACCACCAAAGCAATTATTTCTGACACAAGATGGTGAAGTTGTAAATACCCATAATTAGCATAAAGTAAGCTGTCTTACTTTATGCAGCAGTGGATGCGAAGAAATTCTAAGAATAAATTCCGTTTTGACCTAATAGTGTTTTCATAGTATAATTATCGCGATAAATAAAAGAGAAAAATAATAAAAAGGTGGTAGAATAAATGTATAATTTTGATGAAATTATTGATAGAAAAAACACAAATGCAATGAACACAGATGGTTTCCGCAGCTATATATTTCATGCAGACGACTCAATGACATTCCCTTATAAAGATGATGAGTTTATTAGAATGTGGGTAGCAGACATGGAATTTGCAACGCCACAAGTGATTATTGATGCAATCAAGGAACGTTTAGATAAAAAGATTTTTGGTTATACACGAATATTTGGAGATTCATACTATAATGCGTTTGTGAATTGGTGTGATAGAAGATATGGATGGAGATTTGATAAAAAGCAGCTTGTAATGTCCAATGGAATTATACCTGCTCTATTTGAACTTGTTGATTATATTTGCAAACCAGACGAAAAGGTAATTTTTCTAACTCCTTCTTATGCGTATTTTAAATATGCTGCTGACTTTAATCACAGAGAGAGCGTATGCTCAGATCTTATAAATGAAAATGGTTATTACACTATTGATTTTGAAGATTTAGAAAGAAAATCAGCAGATGAAAAAACTACACTTCTTATAATGTGTAATCCTCATAATCCATCAGGTAGAGTTTGGACTGAAGAAGAGTTAAGAAAATTGGCAGATATATGCACCAAGAATGATATGTGGATTATATCCGATGAAATTCATTGTGATCTTCTTAGAGTAGGGAAAAAACATATTCCGTTGGCTAAGGTGATTCCTGACTATGACAAATTAGTTACCTGCATGGCACCAAGTAAGACTTTTAATATGGCTGGATTGATGATTTCAAATATCATTATTTCAAACAACGAATTAAGAGACATTTGGCTTTCAAGACATTACAATTTTGATAATCCTCTAAGTGTTGCTGGTTCTCAAGCTGCCTATGAAATGGGAGAAAGCTGGCTAGAGGAACTCAGGGTATATTTAGATGAAAATTTTGCTTTTACAAAAGATTATCTAGCAGAAAATCTACCTAAGGCAGTTTTTGAAATTTCAGAAGCTACTTATCTTGCTTGGGTGGATGTAAGTGAGTACTTTAACAAAGATGAAAATCTACCTTTATTCTTTGCCTATGAGGCTGGAGTCTTACTAGAGGGTGGAGGTATGTTTGTTCAAAACTCAGATGGTTTTATTAGATTGAACTTAGCCTGTCCAAAGTCTGTATTATCGGAAGGTCTAAAAAGAATATGCAATGCAATCAAGGAAAAGAAATAAATAATTACAATGGGGTATATTGAGTACGGTTCTAAGTGTCATGTGTTGAGTTGACAGTGAGAACTGTACTTGTTGTATGTTATGCAGGAGAAGAGAATAATGGAAAACAGAATTAAGCAGACACAAGAAAATATAATGGGAACGGAAAAAATCACAAAACTTATTTTCAAATTGGCAGGTCCGGCCATACTTGCTCAAGTAATAAATATTCTTTATAATATTGTAGATCGTATGTACGTAGGGCATATTGAAGGAATTGGTCCGCTAGCCTTGACGGCTCTTGGAG
>JBGUET010000210.1:0-4817 GCA_041821225.1 Sedimentibacter sp. | reverse complement strand
ATGGTTTTTTATAGCAATCATTTTTTTCACCTCTACTATTTTGTGCGATTTCGTGCCAATATTTTACCCGTCTCAATTTAATATATGAGGACAAGTTTTAGAATAGAACTTTATGTGAACTTAAATCTCCATAATAGAAAAAATTCGCAAAAACTCAGCTATAACTTAAATTAGAGGCATTTATATAGAAAAGCATTGAAATTTTTCAAATTTAGGGTATAATATATATTAGTTTGATTAAGCGATTAAGTAGGTGGGAAAATGGACAATAAGAAAGAAATTTTAGTAACTGAAGAAGGGTATAACGAACTTATTAGTGAGTTAGAACTTAGAAAAACAAAAATCAGGAAAGAAATATCCGAGAGGATTAAGGGAGCTTTGAAAGAAGGCGACTTAAGTGAAAACTGCGAATATCAAGAATCAAAAGAAGAACAGAATAAAAACGAATCAAGAATAATTGTACTTAGTTATACTTTGAAATTAGCAAAAATAGTAAAACACAATGCGGAAAATAGAGATACAATTCAAATAGGAAGTAAAGTTAAGCTTAAAGATTTAGAATTTGATGAAATACTTGAATATTCAATAGTGGGGGCTACGGAAGCTGACCCTTTAGTAGGAAAAATTTCTAATTTATCTCCACTTGGTTCGGTACTACTGGGCAATAAAAAGGGGAAAATAATTGACGTGTCTTCTCCTGGAGGCAATGTTAAATATGAAATTCTTGAAGTTAATTAAAGAAAGATTAAGCTTTGTGATGTAAAATGACGAAGCTTAATCTTTTTTTATACATTAAAATTTTTTAAAGTACCAGTGTAGAAAAACAGTATAGGTAAAAATTTATTTAATTTGTTAATAATACTAAGATTTGATATATTTTAAATAATAACTTGAAGAAGTTGCATAATAATTGTATAATGATATGAATGTAATAGAAAAGGGGATAAAATGGGCGATAAAGTTTTAAATGGTGTAAAAAAGACCAGTATTGGCGGTCAAGCTCTTATAGAGGGAATTATGATGAAAGGTCCCGACAAAATTGCAACTGCAATTAGGAAGCCAGATGGTGAAATAGAAGTTAGAGAAAGTGACATAAAACCTATTTTTAAACATAAATTCTTTAAACTACCAATTATTCGTGGTAGTTTTGTGTTGATAGATTCTCTTGTAAGCGGAGTAAAAGAGCTGATGTATTCAGCTGAATTTTATGGAGAAGATTACGAAGAGGATAAACTAGATAAATTTTTAAAAAAAGTTTTTAAAGAAAAGGCTGATACTGCAATAATATATGTTTCGGTAATCATAGCCCTGTTCTTTTCAGTAGCAATTTTTATTCTTGGGCCAACATTGTTAACTAACTTTATGAAAAATTTAGTAAAAAGTTCATTGCTATTGAATTTGATTGAAGGTGTTATAAGAGTCGCACTTTTTGTAGGATATGTTTACTTGGTATCCAAGCTTGATGATATAAAAAGAGTGTTTATGTATCACGGATCAGAGCATAAAACAATCCATTGTTATGAACACGGAGAAGAATTGACTGTTGAAAATGTAAGAAAATATTCTACTCTACATCCTCGCTGTGGAACTAGCTTTATGATTAATGTAATGTTAATAAGCATTATCGTATTTTCGTTTTTTGGATGGCCAAATCCTGTAATGAGACTTGTAATAAGACTTGCAATGCTGCCAATTATAGCAGGGTTGTCATATGAATTGAACAGATATGTTGGTAGAAGCGAAAAAGAAAATATTTTCACTAAAATTATAACATATCCAGGCTTTCTAATTCAAAAGATTACTACAAGTGAGCCTGATGATTCAATGATGGAAGTAGCTATAGAAGCTATGAAAAGAGTAATACCTAAAAATGGAGAAGATGATACATGGTAACAATTGAAAAATTGTTGAAAGATGGAATAGATATTATTAAAAAAAGGGAATACAACAATCCATTGCTTGATGTCCAGCTTATGTTGTCTTATTTGTTAGAAAAAGATAAAATATATTTATTTTTACACAGAAAAGATGAGGTAGATGATTTCATAGCTGAAAAATTCTATGAGATGGCAAAAAAACGTAGTGATGGTTTTCCTCTGCAATATATGACGAATTCTCAGGAGTTTATGGGATTGGATTTTTATATACAGGAAGGCATTCTTGTACCTAGACCTGACACGGAAATTCTTGTTGAAAAAATTATAAAAATTGTAAATAGTAGCGAAATGAAAAATAAACAAGTAAAAATACTTGACATAGGTACAGGAAGTGGAGCTATCGCTGTAAGTCTTGCATATTATTTGAAAAATTCTGTTGTTACAGCTGTTGATATAAGTGATATAGCTGTAAAAACTACAAATATAAATATAAAAAGGCGAAACTTAAATAATATACAAACTGTAAAAGCTGATGTATTTGATGAAAATTTTATTCTTGAAAAATTTCATATTGTCGTATCAAATCCTCCATACATCGAAAGAGATGTTATAAAAGAATTACCCTTGGAAGTTTCAACTTATGAACCGAAACTTGCATTAGATGGGGGAGTGGATGGATTAGATTTCTATAGGAGAATTTTAGAAGTGTTTGAAAAAATACATGAAGAAAAAGCATTGCTTTCTGTTGAAATTGGTTACAACCAAAAGGATGCAGTCAAAGAAATGTTTTTTAATTCAAAATTGTTTAATTCAATAGAAACAGACAAAGATTTTGGCGGAAATGATAGAGTAGTTACTGCGTACTGTGTTAATTAAAATGAATATGTATTAGAGAGGTAAGAGGTAAATATGTTAGATAAATTAGAAGTATTAAAAGATAAATATATGGAGTTGAGCGAAAAGATTTCAGACCCTGAAACCTTAAGAGATTCCCAGAAGTTGCAGAAATTCATGAAGGAACAAGCACATCTTGAACCTATAGTGACAAAATACAACAGCTACAAAGAGATTAAAGACCAGTTAGAGGAATCAAAGGAAATGCTTAAAGATAAGCTAGATGATGATTTTAAAGATATGGTCAAAGAAGAAGTTAAGGAGTTAAGTGCAAAACAAGAAGAACTTGAGAACGAAATTAGAGTTTTGTTAATTCCTACAGACCCTAATGATGAAAGAGACGTTATAGTAGAAATAAGAGCAGGTGTAGGTGGAGACGAAGCAGGTCTATTTGCCGGTGATTTGTTGCGCATGTACTTAAGATATGCAGAAAGAAAAGGATGGAAAACTGAATTTATTTCAACAAATGAACAAGGAATAGGCGGCTATAAAGAGGTTATATTCTCTATAAAAGGTAAAGGTGCATATTCAAAGCTTAAATATGAAAGTGGAGTTCACAGAGTTCAGCGTGTGCCTGATACAGAATCAAGTGGACGTATTCATACTTCATCAGCTACTGTTGCAGTATTGCCAGAAGTTGATGATATTGATGTTGAAATAAACCCAAATGATGTAAGAGTGGATGTTTTTCGTTCTTCTGGAAATGGTGGACAGTGTGTAAACACTACTGACTCAGCAGTTAGATTGACACATATACCAACAGGCATTGTTATTTCTTGTCAAGATGAAAAATCACAGCTTAAAAACAAAGATAAAGCATTTAAAGTTCTCAAGGCAAGGTTGTATGATAAATATTTACAGGAACAAAATGATGAACAGGCTCAAACAAGAAAAAGCCAGGTGGGTTCTGGTGATAGAAGTGAAAGAATTAGAACATATAACTTCCCACAGGGAAGGGTTAGTGACCACAGAATAGGATTGACTCTTTACAAGCTTGATTCATTTATTGACGGAGATATTACAGAAATGTTAGACGCTCTTTTAACATCTGATCAAGCGGAAAAACTGAAAAACATATCAGAATAATAACTGAAGGCAGGTTTCTTATGAGAATTGATAAATATCTGAAAAATGCACGTGTTATAAAAAGAAGAACAATTGCTAAGGAAGCGTGTGAGCAAGGCCGTGTAATAGTGAATGGGAAAAATGCAAAGCCAGGCACTGAAATAAGCATAGGTGACGAAATTGAAATTATATTTGGATCTAAGCCTATGAAAATAAAAGTAGAGCAAATTCTTGAACACGTAATGAAGGATGATTATAAAGAGATGTACAGCATAATTAATGATTAAAGTATTTTATACTAATATTTGATATCCGCGGCAGCTAAATGCCTTTATTGGATAAATAAATTTATTAAGAGGTGTATATGGAACTTAAGGGAAGTAAAACAGAACAAAATTTAATGACTGCTTTTGCAGGAGAATCTCAAGCTCATGTGAAATATTCATATTATCAAAGTAAAGCTAAAAAAGATGGATATGTTCAAATTAGCAAATATTTTGAAGAGACAGCAAGAAATGAAAAAGAACATGCAAAAATATGGTTTAAATTATTGCATGATGGAATAGGTGAAACTACTGCTAATTTAAAAGATGCAGCAGCAGGGGAACATTATGAATGGACAGATATGTATGTTAATTTTGCTAAGACTGCAAAAGAAGAAGGCTTCAACAAAGTAGCGTATCTATTTGAAGGTGTGTCTCAAATAGAAAAAGGTCATGAAGAAAGATATTTAGCTCTTCTTAATAATATTGAAACGGGCAAAGTGTTCAAAAGAGAGGGCGAAGTAGTGTGGGAATGTGATAACTGCGGATACATTCACATTGGCAAGGAAGCACCTAAAATGTGCCCTGTTTGTGACCATCCTCAGGCTCATTTCCAAATATATACTAAACAATATTAAATTAATTAATTGTTTAAAAAACTGTCAGACTAAAATCTGGCATTTTTTTTTACTTGAAGAATATTTCAGTTGTGTTATAA
>JBGUET010000209.1:0-4823 GCA_041821225.1 Sedimentibacter sp. | reverse complement strand
CTTATTTTTTATACTATAAAAATTAATTTTACTTTTCATATATCTACCTCCGCCTACTAAATTGCTTTAACCTAGTGCAACATCTAATACCATCATCAAAGCAAATCCAATCATGCAGCCAATTGTTGCTATATCAGCCTTTGAACTGCCTTCTCCCTGCTGCGCTTCAGGTATTAACTCCTCCACAACAACATAAATCATAGCTCCTGCAGCAAACGACAATGCGTATGGTAATAATGGACGCATAGATATTACAGCAAAGGCTCCTATAACTCCTGAAATTGGTTCTACTAGGCCTGAAGCCTGCCCATAGAGAAATGCCTTCCTTCGGGAAAAGCCCTCTCGCCTTAATGGTATAGACACTGCTGCTCCTTCAGGGAAATTTTGCAATCCAATACCAATAGCTAAAGCTATGGCACCACCCAGTGATGCTGATGGTAACCCATAGGCAACTGCTCCAAAGGCAACACCAACTGCAAGACCTTCAGGAATGTTATGAAGTGTTATAGCTAATACAAGTAAAACACTTCTTTGCCAACTAGTTTTTATTCCTTCTGCTTGTGAAGTATCAAGTCCCATATGTAAATGAGGTAATAACTTATCTACTAGAAGCAGAAAGGCTCCACCCCCTAAAAATCCTATTGCAGCAGTCAGCCATGGGATTTGTCCCAAATCTTCCGCCATCTCAATGCTGGGTGCCAACAATGACCAAAAACTTGCTGCAATCATAACCCCAGCCGCGAATCCTAACATAACATTGAGTACATTCTTATTAATTTTTTTGAAAAAGAAAACTAAAGCTGCTCCAAGTGCAGTAACAAACCATGTAAACAACGTAGCTACTAGTGCTTGTGTTACTGGGGATAGCTGTGATATCCATTGAACCATTTTTTGCCTCCTAATGTATTATTCCTTTTTTAGTCTATATGTACGGTTTTAAATTTCAATTGTGCTTATTATCTTATATTTTGAATTATAATAATTAATATACAAACAATGCAAATATATTTGCATACTATAATTACACCAATATCTATTAATTCTTCAATACTTTATAATACATATAATACAACAATATCCCTCACAAATCAATCTATTGATATTTATAATTATAAATTTTAGCAACACTGAGATAATTTCCATGTATTTAATAATAATACCTTATATAATTTAGCAACTTTTACCTCATTGCTCTTGTATCTGAATATACTAGTTGTATTTCATTTCTATTACCCATATTGAGGAGAGAAATTACAATATAGATTTTCGAATTAGCATGAATTATAATTTTGTTTTTTATGACGGATTTTCTTCTTACATTTGCTTTTATAAATTGCATTTGATATAATCTATTTATTAAAACATTCCAATAAGATATTAGAAAAGGTGGAGGAAAAAATGAGCACAAGATTTTATAAAATAACAATTGCAAATTTAAAGTTAACAAGCGCAAAATTTCCGTGGTTACGCAATGGATAATCAAGAGCAAAAGCATCAGAGACGTGTTCGGTATTCAGGTACTCATCCTAAAACTTTTAAAGAAAAATATAAAGAACTTCAACCAGAGAAATATGCCGATACTGTTTCAAAGGTTATTGAAAAGGGCAGCACTCCTGCTGGTATGCACCGCTCCATATGTGTTAAGGAAATATTAGAATTCCTGCAAATTACCCCTGGGCAAACTGGATTAGATGCAACATTAGGTTATGGTGGTCATACATTAGAGATGCTTAAATGTTTAGAGTCAAAAGGGCATATGTATGCCTTAGATGTGGATTCGGTTGAATTGCCACGAACTAGAGACCGCTTAGAACACTTAGGCTATGGCCCTGAAATTCTAACAATAAAGCAAATGAATTTTTCCAATATAGATCAACTTGTTGCAGAATCAGGTCCATTGAATTTTGTTTTGGCAGATTTAGGTGTTTCTTCAATGCAAATAGACAATCCCGAAAGAGGTTTTTCATATAAGAGTGAAGGTCCGTTAGACTTACGATTAAATCCTCAAAAGGGTATATCTGCAGCGGAGCGTTTAAAGACTATTTCACAAGAAGAATTACAAGGTATGTTGTTGGAAAATGCTGATGAACCTAATTCTCAGGTAATTGCCCGTGCCATTATTTCTGAAATAAACAAAGGGATAGACATATGTACAACAACTCAACTTCAACAAATTATTAAAAATGCTCTAAAATTCATCCCAGAAAAAACAAGGGATGATGAAACTAAAAAATCTTGTCAAAGATGTTTTCAAGCACTTAGAATTGATGTGAACAATGAATTTGAAGTTCTCTATGAATTTTTGGAAAAACTCCCAGCTGCACTTGCAGAGGGTGGGAGAGTTGCCATACTTTCATTCCATTCAGGAGAAGATCGTCTAGTTAAAAAATCATTTCAACGATTTTTTCGTGAAGGCATCTATAGTGAAATAGCCCCAGCTGTCATTAGGCCATCATCAGAAGAATGCAACACCAATAGTCGTGCTCGTTCTGCTAAATTACGTTGGGCTATAAAAGCATAATATGTCATTTTTGAGCTTGAATTATTCATTGTGTTTAACATGTGCTTTGAGCTCTATTAAATGAAATGCCCCTAATAAAATACATGTTTTTAAAACTCGAACTGTAATAATAATAAAAATAAGGAGGTGTATAAGTATGGAAGTATTAGGAATAGTAGGAAGTTCTAGAAGATCTGGTAACACTGATATTTTGGTTAATAAAGTGCTTGAAGGAGTTAAAAGCAATGGAATAGAAACTAATTGCATTTTTCTGCCAGATTTCAATATTAAAGACTGCACTGGATGTGAAGGCTGCAAGTCAAGTTATAAATGTGTTATAAAAGATGATATGCAAAAAATATATCCGCTTATTGAAAAAGCTGATGCTTTGGTCATTGGCTCCCCAACTTACTTTTATAATGTAACTGGTCTAACAAAAAATTTTCTAGATAGGTTGTATTGTTACGAGATATTTGACGAAAGTGATAGGTCCGTTTGGATGGGACTTACCGAGGCGTTAGGAGTAAAATATGCTGTTACCGTCGCCGTTAGTGAACAAGAAAAAGAAGAAGACATGGGATATACTTCTTTGACCTTGAGTAGGACATTGGAAGCTGTAGGATATAGAGTAGTAGACAACATAAAAGCACTGCACGTCTTCGGTAAAGGAGATATAGTAAAATATAAAAACGAGTTAGAGCATGCCGTACTCGTTGGTGAAAAATTAGCAAAGACGTTAAACCTAAATCTACTTGTGAAATCTAAAGCAAATAATGGTAATGATTTAAATTAACCGTAGATTGCACTTAGCATGTATGCAAAATATAAATGAAACAATTAATTAAATCTATTATTATATAGTGTACTTAAACAAGAAAAAAAGTCTGTCTTCTTTTTAAAGGCAGCTTTTTCATTATAAAAAGGCAACGCGAATTTTCACTTATCCTTCTTTTATATTAAAGTTAAATACTTTTTTTATGCTTTTCCTTTTTAATTTGATACATATTAAAGTCTGCTATTCTCATTAAAGTGTTCAAGTCATTCCCTTCTTGAGGAAACGAAGCATATCCTAAACTCAAGCCTTGAAATTCAACATTATTTTGACATTTAAAGGTTAATTTACATTCTATCGATCTGCAAAATTCATCCACCTCTTGTCCTTCATATAGGAATATAAATTCATCCCCAGATATTCGATAAAAATACCCAGAATCCTTAAATAAATTTTGCATAGTATTTGCAAATTTTATGAGATACGTGTCTCCAGCACAATGGCCATATTGGTCATTAATTTTTTTAAAATTGTCTAAATCCATAAAAACGACTGAAAATTGTTTGTTTTTTCCAATCATTTGTTGAGCATCACCTAAAAACCCAGCTCGATTTTTTAATTTTGTCAGTGAATCTTTCTTTGTCTGTTCCCTTAATTCAGTTGCGGTGTTATTTAGAATAACTGAGGAATAAAATAATTTATAGGATAATGCTACACTTAAAATAAGGAACAGTGTACAAATCAGCTTCAAAACGTCTGATCCTCCTACAATAAAAATATAATTTATTAAAAAACCAGTTAAAAACCACAACATTCCAAGTAGCAACAGTGTATTTAGCATTCCATCACCAAGATTTTGAAGAATTTTGGATAATTTATTCTCCAAAATATTAAGAAATCTTGAGAGAGTAGCTATATAAATTAATGTTTGACAAACAACTACAGAAAAATGAAACCATTGTTCATCCATCAAACAACCCACTCTTATGGACAAGGAAAATACAAACAATGTATATATCCAGGTAGAATACATAATAGTCACTGTATACTTTATGGGTTGGACATATAAAAAGTTTAAAGGGATTAAGTATAAGAAACCAAGCAGCAGAACCAAACCGTTTCCGTTTCCGTTCCCAAAATTCGGTATGTCTTTTATTAAGAATAACGTTACTAAGTATAAACAAACGGTAAATAGCATTAAAGATATCCACGTTACTGATACTGAATATTTCTTTTTTGAACATATGAATGACGCATACAAATTGACGCATGTCATTTCTAAAGCCAATATGATTGTTAGAATAATATTCATTAAACACATCCTATTCTTCAAGATACAGAGACGTTTCATCTTGCAATTAATCCGTTCTATTGTGCATCAAGCATTTTTTACCTTGCTTTTTTAATATTTCGTACTGATATACTATAAAATAATACATTAATATTCCTTACAAATCAAACTATTATTACAATTAACAGAAATTGGAAAAGCAGTGAGAAGCACGAAGCCACTACGTGGCAGCGCTTCGCGTAATTCAAATATAAACGGAA
>JBGUET010000208.1:0-4826 GCA_041821225.1 Sedimentibacter sp. | reverse complement strand
TCCCACACTTAAACTAAAATTAAAGTCTCCAGCACCTTTTAAAGCCTTAACATCATCAAGCATTGAAAACTTCTTGGCTTCTAATATCTCTAAAAATTTATTTTCAATCATAATCAAAAATTTAGATGTGTCATATTTAAGAACAAAACCATTCATTTCAGAAGCATATTTATTAAGTATCTTTTCCACCTCTGCAGTCATGGCAGATTTTTCACCTTTGTCCATTTTTTCTGATATTTCATCGTAATTATCTATTTGAACAAGTATTGAAATTGGACGTTCATCATTATACTTTGCTTTTAAACTTGTGTATGCTGTACTTTCATTCCAATAACAAACATAAGATATTCCTTCTCCAAACTTACCCTCTTCAAGTTCATAATACATTACATTAAAGCTTCTGTTAGATTCTTTTATTTCTATGTTTATTGTTCCCTCTTTGTTTCCTTCAAAAGACTTTATTGGAAAATCAGTATCATACTCTTCAATACTTTCAATCCCATCAGATCTATCTCCTACAAGTTCCTTAAATCTGTTGTTAAACCAAAATATTTTTCCTATAGGACCAATTATACATATTGGCAGTGGAAAAAAGTAATAGGAATTAACAGATAAATTTTCAACATTTTTTGTATATTCAATTATGTAATTTTTAAGTTGCTTTTCCCTTAAAACTTGTTTTCTTAAAGTGACGGCAGTTACACCAAGCAAAATTAAGCCAGCCAAGCCAACATAAATATACATGCCCTCTATAGCGAAAACCGCAATTAAGAAAATTATCACTAAAAAATAAATTACACTGTCGTCCTTCAAAAATTTTGGAGTCATTTTATTATTCAAAACATTACCTCCACGTTACTGTCTTATTTTAACTTTCTTAAATCTATTGCTAAATCTATTAATCCGATAACTGCAAGCACCTGGGATAAGCCAGCACTCATAAATAATACCATAACTAATATCATTCTTCTAAAAAATTTGCTCATATTAGATTTTTCAAGGTAAAATTTCAAAACAGCGAATCCTTGAAAAAACATTGCAGCAAATACAACCATAAATAAATTAAGCTGTATTATTTCAATATTTATTTTTAATATGCTTAACAAGAATGACAACAACAACATTCCCGCCATGGCAACCATAAATGTTTTAGGAAATGAAAAACGGCTTAGCCCTTCAGGTTGTTTAATATTTATATTGAATCGTTTTGCAAATTTACTAGCTACTATATAATTAATGTATGAAGTAATTACTGAAGTTACTATCATAATTGCTGGAAAAACATTTGTAATTACATAGGTCATCATTGTACCCATTTCATCAAAACTAGTGATCATTTCTTGTACATTTGCTCCATTTAAGCCTCCCGGCATATTTGCAAGCATGTCTTTCATCATGACTATGCTCTCATTATAGGCATCTGACAACTGTTGAACAAAGTTAACTCCCATTATTGCGTTTAATAGCAATATAAGGACAACGAAAGAAATCATATATGCTGCTGAGCCAAACAGAATAGTTTTATTTACATCCTCTTCATTGCATATGCCGTAAGCAAGGGCAATGGCTAAAGGTGTATATAAAATCAAAAATATCAACCCTGTCTGAACACCTAAAAGCATTGAAACAAGTATATCCGAAGCTATTAAGGCAAGGCTTGCATATTTTAAGCCCTTTCTTTTTGCTAATATAATTGCAGGTGTAGGGAAAAAAAACATTACAAGCGAAAAAAAAGATGATAAATAAGCTATAATAACAAGTATACCTGTTATCATTGCAGCCTCTGTGATACTAGACGTTTTAAAGTTTCTATTCATTATTACCTCTGTTCCTTATTAATATTTAACTACAATATTTTACCCTAAAAAACCTATAAAGTCAAAATTAATTTACATTTCTAATTTTCTATACAGTGTTGCTATACTTATCCCCAGCTGTCTAGCTACTTCTTTTTTAGAATCAAATGTATCTCCTAGCTTTTGTATTTTATTATTAATAACTGTTTTTTCAAAATCTTTAGTTAGGTCTGAAAGCCTAACATTCACAGTGTCATTGCTAATTCCTATTTTCTTTTTTAAATTTTCAACACCAACAAGAGGGCTCTTTTCAAAAATTACAGCATATTCTATTAAGTTTCTCAATTCTCTTATATTTCCTGGAAAATGGTATTTCATGAGAAGAACTTCAGCTTCTGATGAAAAGCCTGTCAAATCCTTGTTATATGCTTTTGCAAAACGCTTCAAAAAATAGGTTGCAAGAATTATTACATCATACCCACGTTCCCTTAGTGATGGTAGCTTTATTGGTACTACATTAAGCCTATAGTACAAATCATCTCTAAATAAATTCTTTTCAACCATTACGCTTAAATTTTTATGAGTAGCTGAAATAATTCTTGGATTTACCTTAATAGTAGTATTTCCTCCCACTCTAACAATTTCTCTCTCTTCAATGGCACGGTTAAGTTTTACTTGCATAAGGAACGGTAAATCTCCTATTTCATCAAGAAATAGCGTTCCATCCTTACAAATTTCAAATTTTCCAGGCTTTCCGGAATTGCTCGCACCGGTAAATGATCCTTTTTCGTAGCCAAAAAGCTCACTTTCAATTAAGTTTTCAGGTATGGCACCACAGTTAACTGCCATGAATACATCGTTCTTTCTACTGCTAAAGGCATGAATGGCCCTGGCAAAAACCTCTTTACCTGTACCGGTTTCACCAATTATTAATACTGATGCATCTTTTTCTGCAACTTGTATGGCTTCACTTCTAGCTTGAAGAAGCGCTTCACTCTCCCCAACTATATCATCAAATGTTATTAAGTCCTTTTTTCTACTTTGTTCTAAAACAGATTCTCTCATTTTATTAAAGTCAGAAAGCACAAGAACAATTCCCTCATTTTTTTCTTTAATAACAATTGGATTTGCATTAATCATAAATTCCATTCCATTAAGCTTTACTGGCCCTACTTCTCCATCAAAATTTTGTGAAACAAGTTTATTATAAATTTTATTCGTTAACATGTCCCATATTGAAGGCATATGATTCATTTCTATATTAAATTTTTCAATAATATAATTGTTTGTAGTTATAATTTCTTTATTGTTATTAATTATAATAATTCCTTCATTAAGTGAATTTATTATTGTAAGCAGTTCAGAAGACCTGTATTCAAGTTTTTTGGTAATGTTTTTTTCACTTAATATAGTAGAAATAATGTCACTTAACTGACTTTCAAAATTCATGTAACTTTTTTTATTTACTAGCAAGTTTTGTTTCGCCGTTTCATCATAAGCACACATGCCTAGAACACCAATAATTTCTTCACTAAATTTTATTGGAATGCAAAACTCAATAAGTTCTCTGCAATTTTCAATATTCTCACATTTAAGGCAGGCTATATCTTTTTTTGGGTTTTCTAGAAAAAATTGTTCTCCCGTTATAACGCATTTATGAAAGGCAGAATTAGTTGGTGCTTTGTTATTAAAATCGCATTCATTTTTAACTGTAGACACCACCCTGTCAAGTTGATTATCAACAATTATTATATCTACCTTTGTAACTGCATGCAATGCTTCCACTATGTGCAAAAGTTCTTTTTTAATACTCATCAGTAAACTCATTTCATTCTTCCTTTGTTTTAAATTCGTATTTAATTGATTAGACAATCTGTTTTTACTTTAAAAATCGCCCTATTTAAAATGTTTTTTCAGCAAAGTCCTAACTTCACCAATCATGTACAAAGAACCCACGAATGCTACAATTTCATCTTTATCAATTTCTTTTATTATATCAACAACGTCAACAATTTCATTTAAAGGAATCACCTCTTGAGCAAAATGCTTATGAATAAGTTTTGCCATTTCAATTGAATTCACCGCCCTTGAGCTGTTTGGAGTTATTGTATAAACTTTTTTACTCATTGGTATTAAATAGCCCAACACTTGTTCAGGATTTTTGTCTTTCAACATTCCATAAAACAAAATTATTTTTCTTTCACCAAAATTCTCATTAATCGTTTTTGAAAAATACTCGATACCATTTATATTGTGGCCACCATCCAATATTATTATGGGATTATTGATTAAAATTTCAAATCTACCTGGGAAATGGCAATTGAAAAGCCCATCAATTATATTTTTTTCTGTAATATTGTATCCTAAATTCTTGATGATTTCCAGTGTCTTAATAACGGTCAATACATTGCAGAGCTGGTAATTACCTAAAAAATTTATTTTTATTTCATGCAAATTAAATACATCGACGTTTAAATATGCAAAAGTTTGTCCTGTTAAATCACTTTTGATTTTTCTTATATTTTTCATGTCCGTCATAAAAATAGCTGCATTTTTTTTATTAGCTTCCGCCTTTATGACACGAACTATTTCTTCCTCTTGAGGATATATTACAACATTTGAATTTTCTTTTATTATCCCAGCTTTTTCAAAAGCTATTTCTCCTACAGTTTTTCCAAGATATTCAGTGTGGTCAAGGCTTATGGAACCAATAATAGAAACTAACGTATTTTGTACAACATTGCTCGCATCAAATCTACCACCCATACCAACTTCTAGTACTAAAATATCTATTTTTTGTTCTTCAAAATATTTAAAACCTATTGCTGTAATTATTTCGAATTCAGTTAAGTCATCATAACCTTCTTCGTGCATTATATCTATTTTTTCTTTTACTAATTGAGTGATTCTTATTAAAGAATCCTTGTCAATTGGCACTTTATTAACCTGAATACGCTCATTAAATTCTTCAAGATGTGGACTTATAAACAAGCCTGTTTTGTATCCAGAGCAAACAAGTATATCGTGTAT
>JBGUET010000207.1:0-4842 GCA_041821225.1 Sedimentibacter sp. | reverse complement strand
ACGTAGCAGTTAAAAACTGCTACGTAATAAAGTCTAACTTATTGGGGTCACATCAAATAAACTATAGTTTTTTTAATAACTTTTTTTATTATAATTATTTCATGTTTTGTTAATTTAAGATCTAGATATTTTCCAAATTACTCCCGTATTAGGCATCATGAGATTTGGATTTGAACTATAAGCAGTACCGAAATCCAATACATACATTTCTCCATCAGGCCCAAAAACAACATCCCAAGGTCTTGCGAACCCTCCTCCTTCCGAAAACGATGCACCTAGACCGGATCTATTTATAGCAAATGTACTTAAACTTCCGTCATCCATATTGATTCTTACAATTCTCCGTCCTACTCCTGGCAGCGGATAACCGCCTGTTGTAACGGGGTAAATGCTACCGGATTCAGCCACATATGCATTTCCATATGGTCCGAAGTTAAAGCTGTAATCAAAATCAAAACCCCTTACACCAGAGTGTGGTTCCACCACAGCATATGGTTTCGGCGGATTCATTGGGTGTTCTGTTAATAGGAATTCTGGTTTAGGACCAACATCTGGTCTAAATTGTGGCAATGTTACTGGTAATCCTGAAGAATAATCAGGGAATCCATACCAAACACCTGGCTCTACTAATAAAAACTCATCCCATGCGTCTTTAATAGGTCTGCTTCCTCTGTCATCATACTGAAGATTTGTAGCATACAACCTATTAAATTCATCAAAATTTAATCCATAAGGCTGTGTTATTCCCCATGCATATACTTCAAGATTTGAACCATCAAAATCAGCCCTATATATACAGCTAGTTGGTCTTGAACTACCATATACAACTGAATTTGGTCTATTCGATAAACCAAATGGGCGAAATGCACCTGTAAATGCATAGTCCTTTGGTGAATATGATAAGAAATTATAAGATACAAAGTTTTGTCCAATTAGCTTAGTATCCTCAGCGGGGTAGTCATGAAAATAAGGATACTGGACAGCCCAAGAATTATCCAATCCAACAACGCCAGAATTTGTTGCAGAACCCTGCCCAAAGTACATTTTCCCATCTGAACCAAATATTACTTGGGTATTCTTATAATCACCTATGCTGGGAAGTCCAGTTATTAAATCATATATTTTACCACTAGTCTTAATAACCGTCACAACTCCACTGTGGGATACGTATATATCCCCATTAAGTATGTTTACGCCTGTAAGTGGAACGTTAAATCCTTCTGCTACAATTTCATACCCATCTTTGGTTAGACGCATAACTCTTGCATTTCCATCTATTTCTCCAGATTCTCCCACAATAATATCGCCATTTTCATCAAATACCATGCTTACAGGTCCATTTAACCCTTGAGCAAAAACTTCAATAGTATAACCAGGTAATAAATATATATCTAAAGGATTAACATATCTCTGGGTTTCATTAGGTTTATTAACATTCATTTACTAACCTCCATTTTCTAATATATAAACAATATATTCTCAAATAACTAGGTTAGTTACTAAATTAGAGTTCAAACATTACAAAAGTTTAGCAGCTAATAACTTAAAACAATTTGCTTTTATCTTTTAATTTTTATTTAAATATATTATCTATCAACACATAGAACTCCTTTTTCAATTTCATGTATGTGTGAGTTGAAAAATTCTTCCATGACATTTATCAAATAATAAGTATCTTTTATTCCGGCTGTCTCGTAAGATGAATGCATAGATAATTGAGCTAATCCTATGTCAACGGTATTTATGCTAACTTTTGAAGAAGCAATGTTTCCAAGGGTGCTTCCCCCAGACAGGTCAGAACGGTTAGTAAAATTTTGATAAGGTACATTTTGCTTTGAGCAATATCCCTTAAATAACGCAGAACTTACAGCATCAGTTGTATACTTCTGGTTGGCGTTATGCTTAATCACTAATCCCTCATTCATGTATACCCGATTAGTTGGATCGCTGATTTCAGGATGATTTGGATGCACTGCATGGGCATTGTCAGCAGAAACCATAAACGAAGAAGCCAAGGCACATAGATATTCTTCATTGGATTTTCCTAAGTTATCATTTAATCTTTTTAATACATCCTCTAAAAAAGTTGATGCAGCTCCTTGTTTTGTTTGACTGCCAACTTCTTCGTTATCAAAACAGCAGTATACATTAATAGATTTTGAATTTGCTCCTTTTATAAAACCTTTCAAAGTTGAAAATGCACATTGAAGATTATCTAGTTTAGGTGAAGATATAAATTCATCTTTACTCCCCCAAATACTAGGCTCCATACGATTGTACAAAAATAAATCATGGCTTATTATGTCTTCTTTTTCTGTATTCATGCAGTGTGAAATAACTTCCATAAAATCATCTCCACCATCGCCTATAATTCCATACAAAGGCATTAAATCAACTTGTTCATTATACTTCATTGAAGAGTTGACTTCCTTATTCATATGAATTGCAACATTAGGAATTAAAACTAAATCTCTTTCTACATTCACTAACTTTGTTTCATATCGATCTTTATTTTTAATTACAACTCTTCCTGCAACAGACAACGGTCGGTCAAACCACGATGAATAAATCATTCCACCATATTTTTCAGTGTTTAGTTGTATGTATTTTTTAGTCGATTCAATTTTATAGTTTTCCTTAATTTTAAATGTTGGAGAATCACTGTGGGAAGCGACAATATTAAAGCTGTAATCATTTAAATTATCGCCTATTTTAAAGGCTATAACAGAAGAAGAATTCCTCGTTACATAGTATTTTTTGCCTTTTTTTACATTCCACTTCTTGCTTTCAACTAATTCTTCAAAGCCTTCTTTTTCAAGCTCATCTTTTATTGCTACAACCACATGAAAAACACTTGGACATTTTTTTATAAAACTCAATAATTTCTTTGAAATTTCTAAATACATTTTTCACCTCAATATGTTTGATGTTAATTTTTAATTAAGTGGTACTTGCCTGAGAGCATCTTTTACAGCATTAATTATTCCTTTGCTAGTAACTGTTGCACCACTTATAGTATCAACATCTGTAGACTGATTTTTAACAATTGCCTTTGTAATTAATCCTATGGCATTGCTGCTTACACCCCTTGTTTCATTGTGATAAACTACTTCGATTTTTGCAATTTTATTGTTGTCCATTGATACTACAACTTTCAAAGGACCTCCTATGCCTTTATCGACACCTAGGTATTCACCTGGTTTAAGAATAATGTCTCCGGGTTCCTTCCAAGTTGCAGCTACTATTGTTTTGCCTTCCATAACAGATTCATTTGATACATCATTTTTTACTATTGCAGCATTTTCACCTGAAATACGACCAAATGCTACACATTCTCCTAGATTGCCAGTTCCTTGATATATGCTTGAGAACATGGACCCTAGTTCCCCTGCACTGTATAAATGGGGAATGATATTTCCATATACATCTAGCACCTCTCCATTTTCATTTCTTTCAGGTCCCCCTTGGGTATTCGTTAAAGAAGGAACTAATTCCATAGCATAATATGGCGCTTTTTTTATGGATTTTAAAGTGCTTGGATCACGTCCGAAAATTGGGTCTTTTTTATAGTAACAATACTTGTTATATTCTCTTATTTGCATTTTTAATGATAATGAATCCACACCAATTTTTTCTGCTAATTCTGAAATTGTGTTTGCCTTTATTATAATCCCTTTTTCAATTTCCTCTTCATTTCCTTCACTCCAGGAAGCATAAACAGGCTGTGACTTTCTAGCAGTTTCATCAAATATTGCGTATGCTGGCAGAGACAAAGGCATTTGTATCCACGAACCATGAAAATCCACATGGCCATGATTAGGGAGTACAGATTCATCTGTAAATCTAGTGCCATCCGCACCGACAAAAATAGTATTTTGTGTTGCAAATCCAGTACTTAAAACATCTTTCTTACCTTGAATTGCGTAGGCAAATGTTGTGTTGGTTTCTGAATTCAAAACATTTAAATCTGGTCCAGCAGCATTGCTCATATGCCATAAATTAGCGCCAACAGCCATTGCCATGGTTATACCATCCCCAGTATTATATTTAGCAGCCTTTGAATATGCATATGGTAGCTGTAAATAATCTTGAATCATTTGCTGATTGTTTTCAAACCCACCAGTGCATAAAACAACTCCATTTTTAGCACGAATATTAAGTATATTACCATTATTATTAACTTTGATTCCATGAATTATTTTAGTTTCTGGGTCCTGAATTAACTCAACTCCAGGTGATTCATACCAAACGTCAATATTGCCTTTTCTTTCTTCCACCGCTTCCTGCAACGTCTTGTATAATGAACTAGTCCAAAACTCTCCATTTATTGCCATGGCTTTCATTACTTCTCCACCAGGATAATCATACTCTTGAAATGGGAAGACGCTTATATAGTCAGCTCCAATGGACATAAGCCAATTGTAATTTCCACTTGCTGATTGTAAATATGCTTTTATTATGGCGTCGCTAGGTGTGTTGTAATTTCCTCTAATGTGTTTAAAATATTCTACTGCTTCATTTATATCTTCTTCATCCACCGCTAGAACACCTTGACATGCAAATCTAGTATTTCCACCTTCTTCACCCTTTGGAGCTTTCTCTAGAAGCAAAACTTTTGCCCCTTCATCAGCTGCTTTAATACTGGCAGTTGCACCTGCTCCTCCATAGCCAACTACTACAACATCATATTCGCCTTGCCACACAACATTGTCTTCAAATGTAATTTCATCTTGCTTTTCAACTGGAATAATAGATTCTGCAAATGAAAACCAAGGAACAGTCTGAAACAATAATAGCATGCATAAAAACAACATAAATATTTTTTTCATTATCTACTCCTTA
>JBGUET010000206.1:0-4857 GCA_041821225.1 Sedimentibacter sp. | reverse complement strand
CAATGAAATTATGCAAGCTGCAGGAATAATAAGGAACAGAAAAAAATTCAAGCTTCCATAATTAACGCCAAATGCTTCATTAAAATTCGAAAAAGCAATTTAAGGTAACCTCTATAATTTAAAATAATGAGAACGGAAATAGCATATGAATAAAAACTTAAAATTAACAGAAGGTAAAATAGGCAGCACATTAGTTAAACTTGCATTGCCAATTATGGGTACAGCATTTATACAAATGGCCTATAATTTGACCGATATTATGTGGCTTGGCAGGCTTAGCACTGGTGCAGTAGCTGCTGCCGGAACTGTCGGCTTTTTTTTATGGTTTGGTGCAGCATTAGTCATGATTACTCAGGTAGGCGTAGGCGTAAATGTGGCGCAATGTCTTGGCCGTGACGATATGGAAAGTGCTAAAAAATACGTATCCAATGGATTTCAATTAGATATAGTCATTGCTTTGTTATACTCTTTATTCCTATTTTCATTTAGATATGGCATCATAGAATTTTTTAATTTATCAGACCCATCGGTTATTAAAATGGCAATAGAATATTTGTCTATAATATCCATAGGAATAATTTTTCATTTTCTAAATCCAGTTTTTTCAGCAACACTTAACAGTTCAGGAAACAGCATTACTCCCTTTAAAGCAAATACCATAGGTTTAGTTTTCAATATTATACTTGATCCCATATTAATATTTGGACTTGGAGTAATACCTGCATTAGGAATAAAGGGAGCTGCCATAGCAACAATAACATCACAATTTGCGGTTACCATGTTATTTGTTTTTATCGGTAAATATTATAATACTATTTATTCTCATGTAGTTTTATTTATAAAACCAGATATGAAAATTATTAAAGATATTATGAAACTTGGTATTCCACCTTCTTTTCAAATGGGATTACATTCTGTTATAAGTATGATTCTAACTAAAATAATTGCTCAATTTGGCCCAACGGCTGTAGCTGTTCAAAGTATCGGTTCCCAAATAGAATCTATTTCTTGGATGACATCGGAAGGATTCTCCTCATCCATATCAGCTTTTGTTGGGCAAAATTATGGTGCAAAAAAACTAGACCGAATTAAGGACGGCTACAAACAGGGCATGCGAATTCTAGGTGGTATGGGCATAATTGCATCTTTTCTTTTGATATTTGCTGCTAGATTTTTATTTACCTTATTTGTACCTAACGACCCAATTGCCATACAAGAAGGTGCAATATATTTAAAAATTTTAGGTCTTTCTCAATTTTTTATGTGCGTTGAAATCGGTACAATAGGAGCATTCAACGGTCTTGGAAAAACCCTTCAACCAACCATTAATGGTGCCGTGTTAAATGCATTAAGAATTCCATTTGCCATAATACTAAGTTCTACATCATTAGGCCTATCGGGTGTGTGGTGGAGCATAAGTCTATCCTCAATTCTAAAAGGAATAATATTATTTGTATGGTTTAAATTTGTCCTTAGAAAAGTAGAATTATAAAATTATAAAAAACAAATACCAACAGCAAACTTCCTTCCCTTAACTTCCCTACTTGAAATTTTTACCCGAAAAAAGCATTTTAAAAAGGCTAAAATATGTCTATTGTATTTATAAATAATAACGTTTACATGTAAATGTAGACAAATATTGACCTAAAACAAATTTATTATGCAGAGACTTTGTGAAAAAAACAACTTATACTTGTATTATGGAAGGGGGGATATTTATGGATAAAATTGTAGCAGGAATTGATATTGGTTCAACTACAGCTAAATGTTTATTATTGAATGATAAAAAAGAAATAATTGCTTTTGAAAAATTATTGACATCATATGATCGAAATGAATGTGGTCAACTTATTTTGGAAAAAGCACTTAATGCTGTGAATATGACAAGAGAAAATGTAGAATACATGATTTCAACAGGATATGGTAGAAGGTCAATGGATGGCGTTGATGATACTTTGCCAGAAATCATATGTCATGCAACTGGAACAGTTTTTCTAATACCAACTGTTAGAACTATATTAGATATTGGCGGACAGGATTCCAAGGCAATAGGCATAGATGAAGATGGATATATTGAAAGATTCGAAATGAATGATAAATGTGCCGCAGGCACAGGCCGCTTTTTTGAAGTGTTGGCAGGAAAATTATTAGGTACTGATATTGACGAATTAGGTAGGTTATCACTTGAGGCAGATAATCCACCTACAATTTCCAGCATGTGTACAATCTTTGCTGAAACAGAAATCATATCAATGATGTCAGAAGGTGTTAGTAGAAAAAATATTATTGCTGGAATGAATTATGCTGTTGCAAAACGTGTTTATTCAATGGCTAAAAGAAGCCTGGGAAATCTTAAAAGTGATATTGTTTTTACTGGAGGTGTTGCAAATAGTCCAGGTATGGTAAAAGCCTTTGAAGACCTAATAAACAAACCAGTTTTGACACTTGATAATCCACAAATAACAGCCGCTTTGGGTGCTGCACTAGCAGCATACGATGTAGTAAATAAAAAATGATGGAGGAAAATGATGGAACAATTAATGAATGAATTTGCCCAAAAATCAAAAAACAGAGTTTCAGAACTTGTTGCTGACAAAGAATTAAAAAATATAATAATTGTCGAGCACACAGGTAGTTTCTGCCCCGAAGAATTAATTTATGCAGCTGGTGCTAAGCCATATTTAATGGCAAAAGGTGGAGAACCTTCCGCACCAGAAGCCGTACTAGAATATTTATTACGTGTAATGAACCCATTTGTTAGAACAATGGCTGGTTCATACATGCTAGGTCAAGATAAATTGACTGAATTAGCAGACTTAATTACGTTTCAAGAAACAGATTGTCAAATTGGACGTGTTTCAGAATTAATGGAATATTTAAAACTTCCTGTATTTAAAATTGGTGTTCCTTCAGATTGGAAAAAAGATTTATCAGCTCAATATTACTATGGTGCTTTAGAAAAATTTAAAATTAAACTTGAAGAATTAACTGGCAAGAAAATTGATGAATCTAAATTAAAAGAACAAATTGAGCTACAAAATAAAATTAATGATTTATTCAGACAAATTGATGAATTCAGAAAAGCTGAAAATCCATTTATTACAGGTTTTGATTTTATTAGATTAAACCATTATTCTTTCTTTGTGGAACCTAAAATAGCAATTGAATATTTAGAAAAAATATTAATAAAATTAAAAGAAAATGGAAAGCCAGCATTTGAAAAAAAACCAGTTCGTATTTTATTGGCAGGTCACGTTGTAGCTGTTGGTGATTACATTGTACCTTCTTTGATTGAACAAGATGGTGGTTGTATAGTATGTGAAATGATGGATGAAGGAATTAGACATTTTAGACATAACACAGAAACTGAAGGTGATTTAGTAAAGAATATTGGTAAGCGTAATTATATAGATAAATTACCACCTGATATTTTCCAGCCTGCATTCAAAGATAGAATGGAAATTATGCGTACAATGATTAAGGATTATAATGTGGATGGCGTTATTTGGTATCAATTAGTATTTGATGAGATATATGATATGGAATCAGCTTGTGTTGATAAATGGCTGCGTAAAATGCATGTTCCATTTTTAAAGCTTGAATCTTCTTATGAATACTCAAGAGAAGCCATGGGTCCATTGAAAACTAGAATAGAAAGCTTTATTAAATCTATCAATAGGAAAGGAGAATAAAATGAACAAACAAGTATATGAAGATTTTCTAAAATTTGTTGCATTCTCTGATGAAGAAATAGAAAATCAACTAGACGAATGGGTTGAAGCCTGCAATATACTCAGCATTTCAGAAAAAGATGTGAAATATGCAATGGAAACTTATATTCCAGAAAATTGGGATATTAAATTTTTAGGAGTTAGAAAAATTATTGGCGCTATTATTCGTGAGACTATTGATTTAACAAAAGCTAAAAAATATAAAGAAAATGGTACGAAAATTGTGTATGGTATTTTACCAGCAATTTTATCAAATTATTTAGCAATTAAAATTAGTGGTGGTGATGCAGTATATGTAGCATTTCCAGACATTTTCTTAGCAAAAGTATTAAATGCCTTCTTCCATAGATTAGATCCATTCTTAGAAAAAGCTGAAGATTGTGGTATGTCTTATGGTTGCCGTCATTGTGCTTTAAACAAAACACGTATTACTGCAAAAATTAATGATATTATTCCTAGCCCAGATATTATTTGGACTTGGGGTTTAAATTGTGATGAAGGCCCAAAAACAGATGAATTTATAAATTGTATGTACGATGAAAATTGGAATTGTGAGATTACAAGAATACCTCATGATACTTACTGGGGAGATGATGATTCTAAAAATGTTGAAAGAATCAATTATCTAGCTGATCAGATAAATTATAGTTTAAGAAGAGTTGAAGATACAATTGGTATCAAAGTAACGCCTGAATCAATAAGCTCCGCTTCAGCTCAAGCAATGCAATATGCAATGAAAATTGCCCAACTGAATAAAATAGTTATGAAGGCTGACCCTATTCCTATAGGCGGTAATGTTCTTTCTATATTAGGTTCACCATTGTCAATGCCATACAATACAGGTTTACAATTTATGAATGATGCAGTTGATACTTTAATAAAAGAGGTCAAGGTTGATATTAAAAATGGTGTTGGAATTTTACCAATAGGTGCTCCAAAAGTTGGTGTATACTTTACTCCATATTGTGTCCCTTGGGTTGAAAGAATATTTAGAGAAAATGGTGTTTGTTTAGCATTTAGTTTAATTGCAGTTGTAACACCTGCTTCACTAGCTAGACCAGCTCTATTTAGAAATGACCCGTATCGACAAGTTGCAGAAAGCTGGTTAAGGGGTGCTGCTGGTGCA
>JBGUET010000205.1:0-4861 GCA_041821225.1 Sedimentibacter sp. | reverse complement strand
CAAAATAAAATATAATAAAGGAAATTTTAATATAAGAGGTTTAAACTTATGAATGATAGTATCTATGATGAACTAGTTAAAATAAGGCGAGATTTTCACATGAATCCAGAATTGGGTGGTTCTGAGTACAGAACTATGAATAAAATATGTGAATATTTAGATTCGTGGGAAATTGAATATGAAAAAGGTGTAGCAGATACAGGAGTTGTGGCAATAATTCGTGGGGAAAATAAGAAAAATGAAAATTCAATATGCGTTGGAGTGAGAGCGGATATTGATGCTTTGCCTATAAAAGAAGAAGCAGATGTTGAATTTAAGTCTCTGAAAAATGGAGTAATGCATGCTTGTGGCCATGATGCTCACACCACAATTGCATTGGGAACAGCTAAAATAATTAAATCTATGCAATCAAAACTTAATGGTGATGTTAAATTTTTCTTTCAACCTGCTGAGGAAACCACAGGTGGGGCGGAAAGAATGATAAGAGAAGGATGTTTGAAAAACCCTGATGTTGACTATGTGCTTGGTCTTCACGTGGATCCATCTTTAAAAACAGGTTTTGTATATTTGAAATATGGGAAAATGATGGCTTCATCTGATGAAATAACCATAAAAGCAATAGGAAAATCCACCCATGGAGCATATCCTCATGAAGGTGTTGATCCTCTAGTTATAGCATCAAATTTAATATTGTCCCTTCAATCTCTTGTTAGCAGAAATTTATCTCCGTTAAATTCAGCGGTTTTCACATTGGGCAGCGTCCATGGAGGAACCAAAGGAAACATCATACCTGATGAAGTAGAAATGACAGGAATACTGAGAACATTAGATCAAGATACAAGAGATTTTATGAAAAGAAGAATTGGACAAATAGTTGAGAATGTGCCAAAGGCATTTGGCGGTGAAGGAAGACTATATGTAAGAGAGAGCTACAAGGCTTTGATAAACAATGATGAAGCCGTAAATATTGTAAGAGAAACAGCTGAAAAAATATTGGGAAAAGAAAATGTAGTAATTGGACAGTTCCCAAATATGGGCACGGAAGACTTTTCTTATTTCGCTGAAAATACTAAAGCATGCTTTTTTAATTTGGGATGCAGAAATGAAGAAATTGGTGCTTTGTACCCTATTCACTCAAGTAAGTTTAAACTTGACGAGTCATGTTTGAAGGTTGGGGTAAGACTTCAAGTGGAGAATGTATTGAAAATTCTCAACAATTAGGTTGATTTACAAATTTATATTGATATAATAAAAGAATATTGTTACAATTATAAAAAGAAGAAATAGGTGAATTGTTTGTTTGGATACGTTACAATAAATAAAATGGAATTAAAATTTAAAGAATATTACAGCTACAAAGGATATTACTGCGGATTGTGCAAGTGCTTAAAATCTAAGTACAGCAACAAGTCTAGGCTAACCTTAAACTATGACATGACTTTCCTCATATTGCTTTTAAGTTCTCTTTATGAACCCGAAAATACCATATGCAATGAAAGATGCATCGTCCACCCAAGCCAAAAGCAGCTTATAATTCAAAATGATATAACTGAATATGCAGCTTCAATGAATATTATACTTGCGTACTACAATATGATTGACAATTGGCAGGATGAAAAGGATTATAAATCTTTGGCAATTTCCAAGGCGTTACAAGTAGATTTCAATAAATCTAGTTTAAAATATAAAGACAAGTCAAAAGTAATAAAAGAAAGACTTGATAACATCTCATTATTAGAACAAGGCAATACAAAGGATATTGATGCAGTTTCCAACGAATTTGGGCACTTAATGGAAGAAATTCTTTTGTATAAGAAGGATGAATGGGAGAAAAACCTTAGAAAAATTGGTTTTTTTCTTTGTAAATACATATATTTTTTAGATGCTTATGAAGATATGGAAAAAGACGAGAAAAACAATTCTTATAATCCATTTAATAATGTGGAATTAGAAGATAAAGTGACTTATGCAAAGGAAATTTTAATGGCGAATGTATCATTTTTAAGTGAAGAAATAGAAAAATTACCATTGATACAGGATAGAGGTATAATAGATAACATAGTATACTCAGGAATATTGAATAAAATTAATGAAACGAATAAGAAGGAGATTAACAAATGAAAGACCCATATGAAGCGCTAGGCTTAAATAGAGATGCATCCAAAGATGAAGTTAAAAGCACCTACAGAAAGCTTGCAAAGAAATATCACCCAGACATGAATGAAAATAACCCTCTTAAAGACTTAGCAGAAGAAAAGTTCAAAGAAATTCAGTGGGCATATGATGAGATAATGAATGGAACTGCATCAAGCTCTAGTTACGGCTATGGAAGCAACAACACATATGAAAACAACTCTGAAGGGGCATTGAATAACATAAGACAACAAATTAACACTGGACGGTATCAAGAGGCTTTAAGAACATTAAATAGCACTACAACAAGAAATGCTGAGTGGAATTATTTAGCAGGTGTATGCTATGTTAGTATTGGTTCAACAGTTCAAGGATTGCAATTTATTCAGCGAGCTGTAAATATGGAACCAGGAAATGTAGAATATCGAAATTATTTAAATCAAATGTTAAATACTCAGCGTTCATATCAACAAAGAGCATACAATTATGGTGGAGGAACTGCTAATTCCGCAGATTGCTGTACACAACTTATTTGTGCAGACTGTTTATGCGAGTGCCTTGGAGGCGATTTGATTTCATGCTGTTAAAAAGCAAAGAAATAGCGTATTTAGGAGTTTTATTAGGACTAAATCAATTGTTTATCGTACTTTCTTCAGTGATAGAAACTAATACTGTTGCTCTTTTTGCGGCGGCTTCTGGGATTGTTGGTATTGTAATTGTAGAATTGGGGGTAAAAAGCGGAGTAGCTTTTTATCTAGCTTCCTGTGTGCTAGGATTTTTTTTGACATTTAATAAAGTTGAAATCATTATCTACATAATCTTTTTTGGACTTTACAGCATAGTAAAACATGTTATAGAAATAAAATTGTTTAGTAAAAAAACTCAATTTCTAGCAAAGTTCATTTTTTTCAACCTATCATTAGCAGCAATGTATTTTGCAGTAAGATTGTTTATAACATTAAAGCTTTTTTGGTGGATGGTTGCGGGGGTGCAACTGCTTTTTGTTGTTTATGACTTAGCATTTACCAAATTTATAGATTATTATATTAATACAATAAAGCCAAAATTAAAATAAAATAACTAATAGTTAAATGATATAATAAAAATGACTCTGTCTATGGACAGAGCCGTTTTTATTATAAAGATTTATTCTATTTGTTCATTACTAAATAGTCTTCTCTTTCTGCACCAACAGAAACGTACGTAATTGGGCAGCCAACTTTTTCTTCAATATATTTAATGTATTCAAGAGCTTTTATTGGTAAATCAGATTGTTTCCTGCACTTATTTATGTCGCACTTCCAACCATCTAAATACTCTATTACTGGTTTTGCATCAGTTAAGTCCTCTCCCATTGGGAAATCGTATATAATTTTTCCATTTACTTCATATGCTGTAACAACAGGTACTTTTTCTAAATATGATAAAACATCAAGTTTAGTTAATGCTAATTCATCAGCGCCTTGAACCAGGACACCGTATTTAGAAGCTACTACATCAAAAGGACCAACTCTTCTTGGACGTCCTGTTGCAGCGCCATATTCTCCACCTGCTCCTCTTAAAGCATCTGCTTCTTCACCAAACATCTCACAAGTAAAAGGTCCTTCTCCTACACATGAAGAATAAGCTTTCATTATTCCAACTGTGGAGTCGAGCTTTTGACCTGGTATTCCTGAGCCTATAGGGGCATAAGCAGCTATTGTAGATGATGAAGATGTATATGGATATATCCCAAAGTCTATATCACGAAGTGCACCTAACTGTGCTTCAAACATAATTCTTTTATCATCTTTCACTGCCTGATTAAGATATACTCCAACATCACATATGTATTCTTCTAACTCTTCAGAATATTTTATCAACCAGTCATACATATCTTCAGATTTGAATTCAACTGATTTATAGCCATTAGAAATCAATAGATTTTTCCATTCTACAACTTGTTCTAACCTACTTTTAAGAGCTTCTTTATTTAATAGGTCGCCCATTCGAATGCCTTTTTTTAAATATTTATCACCGTAAACAGGTGCTATACCTCTTCTAGTAGATCCAAACTTCATATCCTTAAGACGTTCTTCTTCCAAAATATCCTGTTTAACATGATAAGGAAGACATATAATAGCCCTGTCACTTATTTTTAAATTTTCAGGGGTGATTTTAATACCTGCTTTTCTTAAATTATATAACTCTTTATGAAGATGTTCAATGTCTATAACCATTCCATTGCCCATTACATTCACAACATTAGACCTTAAAATACCTGAGGGTAGCAGGTTGAGAATGAATTTACCTGATTCATTTATAACTGTGTGACCAGCGTTGTTTCCTCCTTGATAACGGCATACAACATCATAATCAGCGGCCAATAAATCAACCATTCTACCTTTTCCTTCGTCTCCCCAATTGATTCCAACAATAGCAGTAAGCATAATTGCCTCCTTTGATTTTATAAAAGAATTATATATTTTGTGAATATTAAAGTCAAGGTATAATTTATTTGCTACTATTTTTGTTAAATATTACATGTTCAAATAATTAAAAACTATGAATAGTATTGTTGATTAAGACGCGGTTTTATGTTAGAATTAAATCATGCATTTTAGGCATATGTGGGTAAGCTGCATTATAAAAAATACTCTCATTTGCTCGATAGAAATGACTAGGAGGATTTATGTTTAAAAATTTTAAAACTGCAATATTATTATTGTTATTAATGATTGTTTTAACA
>JBGUET010000204.1:0-4933 GCA_041821225.1 Sedimentibacter sp. | reverse complement strand
ATGGCTGAGGATAGAGAAAAATTTGATGCAATATTAGAAGAACTTGGAATAAATAGACCAAAAGGAAAAGCGGTCATGAATTTAGAAGATGGGATAAAGGCTGCCAACTCAGTGGGTTATCCAGTTTTAGTAAGGCCTTCTTACGTGCTAGGTGGTCAAGGAATGGAAATTACCTACACAGAGGAAGATTTGGTAAACTATTTAGGCAATGCGTTTGAAATGAATAAAAAGAATCCAGTTTTAATAGACAAATATTTAGTAGGCCGTGAAATAGAAGTTGATGCAATTTGTGATGGAGAAGATGTCCTCATACCTGGAATAATGGAGCATTTAGAAAGAGCAGGAATCCACTCAGGCGATAGTATATCCATTTATCCTCCTGAAAATTTAAGCCATGAAATTAAACAACAACTTGGAGATATAACTAAAAAAATAGCAAATGCTTTGAAAACTGTTGGGATGGTAAATATACAATTTATAGAATTTGAAAATGAACTTTATATAATAGAGGTTAATCCTCGTTCAAGTAGGACAGTGCCATACATTAGCAAAGTAACAAAAATTCCTATGATTGAAATTGCCACAAGAGTTATGCTTGGGGAAAAATTAAAGGATATGGGTTATGGAACTGGTTTATATAAGGAAGCAGATTTAGTTGCAGTTAAGGTGCCAGTATTTTCAACCCAGAAACTTGATGGAGTCGATGTGAGTCTAGGACCTGAAATGAAATCAACTGGAGAAGTATTAGGAGTAGGGAAGACATATAATGAGGCATTGTACAAAGGTTTTATTGCAGCAGGAGTGAAAATGCCTGATAAAGGCAAAAAAATTCTTGCAACCATTTGTGACAAAGATAAAGATAATTTCTTGCCAATAGCAATAAAATTAAACAATATGGGATACAAATTTGTTGCTACACAGAATACCGCTAAATATCTCAATGAAAATGGAATAAATACTGAAACAGTAAAAAAGGTAAGAGAACCAAAGCCAAATTTAATTGATTTTATAAGAAGTGGTGTGGTTGGAGTTGTAATTGATATTCCAACTAAGGCCAATGATATCAACACTGATGGCTTTAGAATTAGGAGAACAGCTGTTGAAGCATCAATAAATGTATTTACATCGCTAGATACAATATCAGCTTTAACAGATATAATGGAAACAAATATATCAACTGAAGATGTGGATGTTTACAATATTTCTAAGTAGAAATATTTCTTGAAATAATTTTAATACTGTGTTATCATTACTTCTGATGGGGATAGATAGGTGCTGGTGTGCCTCCTGGTCTTCAAAACCAGTCGCGGGGCGTTAGTAGCGTCCTGGGTGGGTTCAATTCCCACATATTCCCGCCATTTAAGGAGAATAGTGATGCATAAAAATGTATTGGTATGTGTTACACAACAAAAGACATGCAAGAGACTTATAGAGCATGGTATTGATTTGGCAAAAGATGAAGATGGCAATCTTTATGTTATAAATGTAGTAAATGAAACAGATAAGCTTTTATACAGTTTAAGTGATGGAGACGCATTAGAATATTTATTTCAAATAACAAAGGATGTAGGAGCCAATTTAATAGTAAAAAGGTCCAAGGATGTTGCAAAAACAATTATTGACTTTGCAGTTGAAAAAGAAATAACACACATTGTTTTAGGAAGTTCTAAAAACAATGATTCTGCAAGCAATTTTGCAATAAAGCTTCAAAAGAAGTTACCAAACATAGAATTTATTCTATAGGGGGTTTTATATGGGCAGATTTTACATTATTATAAAATTTCTATTTGATAAAAAAGTTCCTTTAAAGGAAAAATGGTGGGTAATTATTCCTTTGATATATATTTTAAGCCCTGCAGATTTAATACCTGCACCTATTATAGGGTTTAGCATAATAGATGATGCTGTTATGATGATATTCCTTTTAACTGTAGTTTTTGAAAAAACAAAAAAGTATTATTCTACATACAATGATAATAACAAAGATGAAAAACAGAATGAAAATAAAGAAAACATTGTTGAAAATGTTGAATATGAAATAAAAAAAGATGATGAATAATGCTCATCTTTTTTTATTGTAAAAAAAATTACAAAAATGTCTTTATTTTTGTCGAAATTATTGATAATATATAATAAAGAATATTCGGAGGTAGGCTAATGAATAATAATTATAAGATTGTTCGCACTATTTTTGAAAATGTATTCCAAAGAGTTTTGGAATGCACGGACAATGACACTAGTGATATGTTTTACAGCAATGTAATAACGAGTCCAAAAGTAATAAATCTTATTAACATAGAAGAATTAAAAAATATTCCTTCTAACATTTTAGAATGCTATAATACTGAAGATCGCATTTACATATTTACAAAGCCTTTAAAAACCGAATTCAAAGGAATCAGAGATGCTTCAACCAACAGTCTTACATTGAAACAGCAGTTCAATTTGTCTGAAGAAGTAATAAAATTAGCACAAAGCATCTTTAATATGACGGATGTTGTCCAGCAAAAAATTCTTGATTTAGACCGATTGTATATGGATGAAAACAAGGGTATTATAGTTGATTGTAATTTAATTTTTGAACAAGAATATGATATAGCCGACAATGAAACTTTTAAGAGACTTGGAAATATGATTCACTTTATATTTTCAGGTAATGAAATAATCGATTATAATATTTCAGATAACATACCTCCAGATATATTAAAAATTATTGTAAGATGTTTAACTAGGGAATATACGTTTCCTAATGATGTATTGTCTGAACTTAAAAGTTCTCCAATTTATGCAATGATTTTTGACACGGAAGTCTCTAGTATTGAAAAAACAAACAAAGTACGCCAATCAAACGAACATATAGCAAATGATGTATCTAATGAAAATATCCTAGAATCTAAGGCAAGTAATGAAAAAGACGACTCGATTTTTGATATTTATTTAAATGATAATAATGCAAATGAAAAGTTTGAAAAAACTAAGGCTGGAATTATTAAACATAAGGAAATTTTAAGAGCAGTAGCGTCAATTTTTATTGTAGTCATGGTTTTACTCATTGGAAATTCAATTATAAAATATTTGCACAAAGGAAAAGACGTTTCTGCGATAAATATGGATACAAATCAAACAAATACAGAAATAGATGCAAATAAGGAAACAAATACAGAAGAAATTGATAAACCAGTGACAACTATAACGGATTCTACAGGAATGTATTTTAATGATATGCTTTTGGCTAAAGTGGGATATGAAGGCACAAAAGCTGAAATTGACGGTGATATATATGTTGAAGGCATAAATTCATTAGCTGTTTCTAATGTTGGAGAAGGAAAAACAAAATCCTTATTTGCAGTAGTTGATTTTACAGATGAAAAATTCAGTTATATGCTAAAAAAACAAATTGGTATTGCTGCTAAAGTAAAATCTGAAAAGGATGTTAAAGCATCAATTGTTCTTGAAGCATACAAAGATGGAACGCTTGCTTCAAATTTTCACACATCCATAAATGTATATGATGATATTTGGTCTCAGGTAACCGTTCCAATCAATGTAACGGATGCTGACTCGTTAAATGTTTATATTGAATATGAGGGTGATAATAAAGTATGGATTGATTCCATATACATAGATGTTATTAAATGATAAAAGATAACAATAATATGTTCAACATACAAAAAAAAGAAAATTGTATAACCGATTTTCTTTTTTTTGTAAATTTGTTTTAAAATAATAGAAATATATAGAACTTTTAGCAATATATTACGTCATAATTAAGGGACATATATTTAGCTAATAAGAGAGGTGAAATATGGAAATTATTAAAATGGAGAATATCTCCAAACTTTATAAATCGGGTCAAATTCAAGTTGAGGCATTAAAGAATATTTCATTTACAATAAAAGAAAAAGAATTTGTTTCTATAATGGGTCCATCTGGATCTGGCAAATCAACACTTCTAAATTTAATAGGGTGCTTAGACCATTCATCAAGTGGTACCTATGAGTTATCAGAAACACTTGTAGATAAATTAAGTGATTCTAAAATGTCAGAAATCAGAAATATGTTCATTGGCTTTGTTTTTCAAAATTTTCACTTGCTTCCTCGAATGAATGCAATTAAAAATGTTGAAATTCCATTGATATATAGAGGGATGAACATGAAAATAAGAAGAGAACTTGCCGAAAATGCATTAGAGATGGTAGGATTAAAGGAAAGAATGAACCATTTGCCATCACAATTGTCAGGAGGGCAACAACAGAGAGTTGCAATTGCCAGAGCCATAGTTGGTAATCCTGCTATTATACTTGCAGATGAACCTACTGGTGCACTGGATTCAAAGACTGGTGATATGATTATGGAATTATTTATAGAACTAAACGAGAGAAAGTCTATGACAATTGTACAAGTTACACATGAAGAAGAAATTGCAGAATATGGAAGCCGTATTATAAGATTAGTGGATGGAGAAATCGTATCTGATGAAATTAGTGGAGGTAAATTAAATGTATAAAAGAATAATAGCAATAGTCTTTGTAGTAGCAGTGATTTTTTTGGGAGGCTATTTTACTGCTAAACAGCTAGTCCCAGATTCTTCCCAGGTTTCAACGGGCCCAAGGTATTCCACAAAAGCTGTTGTAAAAGGCGATATAAAACAAGGGGTTAATATATCAGGACAACTGAATGGCAATTATGGTGGGTCTATAACGGCCCCCAAACCAGAAGGAATTACTGATTCAAATGGGATGAGTGTTTCTGTTCAATATACAGTTGAGGAGGTTCTTGTTGAACCTAATCAAATGATTAAAAAGGGAGATAATTTAAAATTAAAAACAGAAAGAGGTACATTATCTTACAAGGTAATAGGATATTTTGATTCAAAGAGATATAGTGGAAGTTATGGCTTAATTGGAGAAAAGTACATTAAGTCAGATATGGG
>JBGUET010000203.1:0-4978 GCA_041821225.1 Sedimentibacter sp. | reverse complement strand
GATAAAATCGGAAGAAATGATCCATGTCCTTGCGGTTCAGGAAAAAAATATAAGAAATGTTGCGGTAAATAAACTAGTTTAAATATAGGAGGTATCATGAATAAAACAAAAGGTTTAGTCTTCGGTATTTTAGCAGCTTTTATTTATGGTTTCACTCCTATATTAGCAAAATTAACATACTTGGAAGGAAGCAATTACATGTCATTAACATTTTATAGAAACTTCCTTTCTATTCCACTTATTTATGCAGTATTAAAATATAAAAAAATTCCTATTGCCGTTGAAAAAAAAGAACTTAAAAAACTTGCAATACTTGGTACTATGGGGTCTACGCTAACAGCACTCACACTTTATGGGGCATATAATTATATTTCAGTCGGTATGACTACGACCATTCATTACATATACCCTGTATTAGTAACCTTAGCTTGCATCCTAGTTTTTAAAGAAAGAGTTAGTAATGAAAAAATTATTGCCTTAATACTTTCAACGATGGGAGTTATGATGTTTTTTGAGGGCAACTTCAGCATTATAGGAGTAACTTTAGCTTTAATTTCAGGGATAGTATATGCAATTCACCTTCTTTTCATTGACAAAAGTGGACTTAATGAAATGTATCCATTTAAAATAACCTTCTACTCAGCAATATTCTCATCCTTATATCTTTTCGTAATTGGTATGTCAACAAAAACCATTGTGTTTAGAATGACCTCCACAGGTTGGACTTACACAATACTAGTTGCATTTTTCGTATCCTTCTTAGCAAATACATTTATACCTATAGCTGTAAAAAATGTTGGGCCTACAGTAACTTCTATTGTTGGAATGTTTGAACCAATCATAAGTATTATACTTGGAATTTCCTTTCTACATGAACCAATTACAAAAAGAAATATAATTGCGTGCATACTTATTTTAACTGGAGTATTAATCGTAACTCTTGCAAAAGAAAAAAAGGCTGTTAAAACAGCCCCTTAATTTTTCCATCACCATCAACATCAATGTTTTCTGCAGCCGGAACCTTTGGAAGTCCTGGCATTTTCATAATATCTCCCGTCAAAGCAACTAAAAATCCTGCTCCAGCTGATATGGTTATATCTCTTATAGTTATTGTAAATCCTGTAGGTCTTCCTAGTACTTTTGGGTCATCTGTTAATGAATACTGGTTTTTTGCCATGCATATTGGCAAGTTTCCAAATCCTAGTTTTTCTAAATTTGCTATTTCTTTACTTGCTTTTGTAGAAAAATCTGCATCATCTGCTCCATAAATCTTTTTAGCTATTGCTTTTATTTTTTCTTTTATTGGTAATTCCAAATCATACGCGAATTCCATGTTGCTTTCTATATCTGTAAGTCTTATAACTTCTTGTGCTAATTCTATTCCACCTTCACTGCCTTTACCCCATACTTCAGATAATGCTACATTTACTCCTAATTGTTTGCACTTGTTTTTTATTAAGTCCAATTCAGCATCGGAGTCTGTAGGAAATTTGTTTATTGCAACTACTGCTGGAAGTTTGAATACTTGAGTTATATTTTCAACATGTTTTAATAGGTTTGGCAATCCACTTTCAAGAGCTTCTAGATTTTCTGTTCCTAAATCATTTTTTGCTACTCCACCATTATACTTCAATGCCTTTACTGTAGCTACTATTACCACTGCACTTGGACGTAGTCCTGTCTTGCGGCATTTAATGTCTAAAAATTTTTCAGCTCCTAAATCTGCACCAAAACCTGCCTCCGTCACTGTGTAGTCAGCAATTTTGCTAGCCATTTTAGTAGCAATAACACTATTGCATCCATGTGCTATGTTTGCAAAAGGTCCTCCATGGATGAATGCTGGTGTACCTTCTAATGTCTGAACTAAATTTGGTTTTAGGGCATCTTTTAATAGTGCTGCCATAGCCCCTTGTGCTTTTAACTGACCTGCAGTAACTGGTTTACCATCTCTTGTATATGCTACTATAATTTTTGATAAATTTTCTTTTAATTCTGTAATGTCATTTGATAGGCAGAATATAGCCATTACTTCTGAGGCAACAGTAATATCAAAACCATCTTCTCTTGTAACACCTTCAGTCTTTCCACCAAGTCCATCTACAATGTGTCTTAGCTGCCTGTCATTCATGTCAACAGCTCTTCTCCACACTATTCTTCTTGTATCAATGTTTAATTCATTGCCTTGATGTATGTGATTATCTAGCATGGCCGCCAACAAATTATTTGCTGCTCCTATAGCATGAAAATCTCCTGTAAAATGAAGATTGATATCTTCCATTGGAACAACCTGGGCATATCCGCCTCCAGCAGCTCCTCCCTTTACTCCAAATACAGGTCCTAAAGAAGGTTCACGAAGTGCAATTATTGTTTTCTTTCCAAGTCTGGAAAGTGCATCCCCTAATCCTATGGTTGTTGTTGTTTTTCCTTCTCCTGCTGGTGTAGGATTAATCGCAGTTACAAGTATTAATTTTGCTTCATCATTATTTTTTAATTCATTTTGCAAATACCTGTAGTCAATTTTCGCTTTATACTTGCCGTAATTTTCTACATGCAAATCTGGAATTCCAACTTTGTCTGCTATTGAATTAATAACTTGCATTTTTGCATTTTGTGCAATTTCTATATCACTTAAATATTCTGCCATAAAACCTCCTAGTATTAACAATTGCTTTTTAAACTTCGTAGCCACTTACTTTCGCATTAAAACTAAATTCATCTGTAGGGAACGTTCCTTCTAATGTTTCTTTATGGTATTCATTAAGTCCTTCTACCATTACCTTTCTTACATTGGCAAATTGTTTTACAAACTTAGGTTTAAAATCCCCATACATACCTAACAAATCTTGTGTAACCAATACTTGGCAATCTACGTAAGGTCCTGCACCTATTCCTAGAATTGGAACATTTACAGCTTCAGCTAGCGCTTTTGCAACTCCCTTTGGAACGCATTCCAACACAATAGAAAACACTCCGGCCTTTTCAATTGTCTTTGCATCTTCTATTAATTTTGCAGCAGATTCTGGTGTTCCACCCTGTACTTTAAATCCGCCTAATGAGGTAGCTGTTTGAGGAGTAAGCCCAATGTGTCCCATTACAGGTGTTCCTGATTTAACTATTGCTTTAATTGTATCGGCCATTTCAACTCCGCCTTCTAGCTTAATGCAGTCACATCCTGTTTCCTTAATCATTCTGTTAACGTTCATTATAGCTTGTTCAATACTCACATTGTATGATCCAAAAGGCATATCTCCAACAATAAATGTGTCAGGTGCTCCCTTTACTACTGGTCTTATATGATGAATCATATCATCCATTGTTACTGCAGTTGTTCCACTATATCCTAACATTATCATACCTAAAGAATCCCCTACAAGAATTACTTCACACTCGCTATCATTAACTATTGATGCAATAGTATAATCATAGGCAGTTACATAAGAAAACTTTTTTCCTTCTTCCTTATATTTTTTAAAATCAGCAATTGTCATTTTCTTTTTCATATTATTGACTCTCCTTATATTATATATTTTTTTATTGTTAAAGTAAAATAAATATTATTATTAATTATTTGTTATACATTTTTTCTTTTAGCAAAACTAGATTTGTAAGTACTTTATTAACTGGAGTTTCAATGTTATTATTTTCACCCAGCCTTACTATTGCACCATTAATATTATTTATTTCTGTCTTTCTTTTATTGTTTACATCTGCTAGCATGGATGAAATATTAGGAGCTGTCCCTATGCATACATCTTTAAAATGGCCCACTGCATCAACAGTTTCTAATTTTATTTTCATTGCCTTTGCCACTTGCATACCTTCTTTAACAGCTTCAGTTCCAATCCATTCTGTTTCGGGATAATCAAGAAGTTGCCCATTCCTTAACCCAGTTATTGCAGTTAAAGGATTTACACCTACATTTACCAACAGTTTATCCCATATTAAACCCATTACATTTTCAGATACTACAACAGGTTCAAGCTTAGCATCATTTAATAATTTAGATACTTCTTTTATTCTATCAGTAACCTTCCCATTTAACTCTCCAATAACAGTAGCCCCATGACCAGCATGCTTTATCTTTCCAGGTCCTAACATATTTGAGCCATGAGCGGTTGTTCCAGCAATAATTTGATCTTCTTTAACAACTGTCATAAGTTTTTCAATATTCCCCAATCCATTTTGCAATGTTAGAACTATCGTATTTTCACCTACAACAGCTTTATTCTGCTCAATAGCTAGATCCGTTATTGTTGATTTTACAAAGACAACTGCTAAATCAACTATCCCTACTTCTTCTGGATTGGATGTAGCTTTAATGTTCTTTATGTATCTGTCTTTTCCGCACCCTTCAATCCACAAACCATCTCTGTTTATTGTGTCTACATGTTCTTTGTACACATCTAGGAAGTAGACGTCATTTCCTGCTTCAGCTAGAAATCCTCCATATATGCTTCCCATTGCACCTGCACCGATAATTACGACTTTCATACAATGCCTCCTTCATATAAAATTTATTTTTTTAAAGTCTGAATTATGTTTTTTAAATACTAACTAAGCAAGTTTGGTAACCACATAATAATTTCGGGGAAATAAGTAATTATTAGCAATACTGCAATTTCAGACAGTAGAAAGGGAATAATTCTTCTGCTTATTTCACCTATAGAAATCTTTGCAATTCCAATAGCTACAAATAGGTTAACAGCCATTGGAGGTGTTATCATACCTATAGAAGTATTGATTACCAAAATAATACCTAATGCTATTGGGTCTATGCCAAGGCCTATAAATAGAGGTAACAAAATTGGCGTCATTAGTAAGATTATTGATTGTGTCTCTAAGAAACAACCTAAGAACAGCAGTACAGTATTTGCTATTAACAGAATTACGTATTTATTGCTGAATGCAGATAATACGCTATTTGCCAACGTTGTTGGTATGTTTGCACTCGTCATAAGCCATGTGAATGGAGCCGATA
>JBGUET010000202.1:0-5002 GCA_041821225.1 Sedimentibacter sp. | reverse complement strand
CTCCTACAATAATTACCTGTTAGTTATTTATATGCTATGATTTTCATATAATTACATTTTTATGGCAAGCATTAATTATAGAAGTTTTGCTATGTCGTAAAGGGAACTAAATACCAACCAATTTTGCGGAAAGTATTTCATTATGTTCCAAATACCCGCTCCTTCGAGGCCGTATTCAGTAAATAAGTTCAACTTTTCTTGTATGCTTCTCGCATCTTCAAACCACACTCTGTGCTGTTTTCCTTGTTTGTCATAATAAATAAAGTACGGAGCCTTGGAAGTTTCATCATATTGTATATTTGAACCTACCTTTGCTGCTAGCTTAACTGCTTCAACATTTGACAATGAATCTGCCTTTGATTCACCTTTAACAAAAGGCAGAGTAAAATCATACCCATAATTTGGAATTCCCATATAAATTTTATCTCTGTCAATTTGCGTTACAGCATAATCTAGCACTTCTCTCACTTTGTCCACAGGTGCAACTGCCATGGGCGGTCCAAAAGTGTAACCCCATTCATATGTCATAAGAAGGGATTTGTTTGAAGCATCTCCAATGGCCGAATAATCATGTGCCTCATAAAGCAATCCTTCTTGTGTTGAGGAAATTTTTGGAGCTAGTGCAGTAAAAACTTCAAACCCTTGTGAATTTAGCCTTTCAGTTATTTTTTTAATAAAATTCACAAAAGCTTCTTTGTCTTCAGGCCTAACATATTCAAAATCTATATCTAAGCCATAATATCCCTTTTCTTTTAAATTCTTCAACACATTTTCTATTAATTTATTTTGAACGTTTTCATCATTTAATATTAAATGAGCTAATTCATTGCTGAATTTACCTTCCTCTGTTAATGTTGAGATAAGCATAAGTGGTGCGACTCCATAATCCTTTGCCATTTTAATTAAACTTTCATCTTCTATGTCAATTAATTCCCCCTCATTAGTAATGCCGTAGGTAAATAAAGTCAAATAAGTTAAATAAGGCAGTGTTTTCATTAGAGTATCTTTGTCAATATTAGGATATGCATATCCATTAACAAAAATGGTGCCTCTTTTAGGTTCCTTGGTTGTAATAGTTATTTGATCCCCTGGAAATATGGCATTTGCATATTCTATAAATGGATTGCTCTGCAATAGTTTTACCGTTGTTGTATTATATTTTCTTGCAATACTTTCTAGGGTATCTGCTGGCTGTACTACATGCACTTTTTCCGGTTGAAGAATTACAATTGTTTGCCCTGGCACAAGTGTATTTGGGTTTTCTAATTCATTATCTATAACTACCTTTTGTGGTGATACGCCATATTTTTTTGCAATTGTATACAACGTTTCACCTGGCTGCACTACATGAATTATCATAAATAATCTCCTTTCGTTTCATGTTTCAGTATATGCATATTGTTTTCAATTGATATTAAAAACACACTATAAAAATTTATAGTGTGTTTTTAATATCAATTATTTAGTTCAGTGAAACTATTTTAAATATTCAGGAGGTTTATTTATTATACACTAAACAGTATTTCACCGTAAGTTGGGAATGGCCAATATTTTTTGGCAGTATTTGTTTCCAATTCATCTATTACAGCTCTTAGCTCCTGCATTGATGCAAATATATGACTTCTGCTGTAATCTGCGCACTCATAAGCGCTAGTAAAATTTTTAACTTCTAACAAATTGTTTTCAAGCATTTCTGTTTTATTATAAAGTGAATTATTAAGTAAAGAAAGTTTGTATACAAGTGATCTTTCTGTAACACAATCAATTTCAGGAATAAATGCCTTCTTAGAAATAGCAGTATCACTTAATTCTTTAATATATGAATTCACAGCAGGAAGCAAATCCTTTTTAACTATATCAACCATTGTAAGCGCCTCTATGCTTATTTCTTTGCAATATTCTTCAAGAACTATCTCTGTTCTAGAATGCATTTCTTTAGCTGACAAAACTTTAAACTTTTCAAATATTTTTATATTTTTTTCAGCAATAAAGCAAGGTATTGATTCAGGCGTTGATTTTAAATTCAGCAATCCTCTTTTTTCTGCTTCCACAACCCATTCATCTGTATAGTTATTGCCGTTAAAAATAATTCTTTTATGTTTTTTTATTGTATCTTTTAACAAATCATTTAATTCTTTCGTGAAATCTTCTGATTTTTCAAGAATGTCAGCGAATATGGACAATTCTTCCGCTACTATTGTATTCAGAACCATGTTAGGTCCAGCTATTGATAATTTCGAACCAACCATTCTAAATTCAAACTTATTTCCTGTAAAAGCGAAAGGTGATGTACGGTTTCTATCAGTTGTATCCATTGGAAATGCAGGAATAGCATCAACACCTACAGCCATTTCTCTTCTGTATTCTTTATCATACACCGTTTCTCCTTCAATGGACTCAAGAACATCTGTGAGTTCCTCTCCAAGAAACATTGATATTATTGCAGGAGGAGCTTCATTTCCTCCAAGTCGATGGTCATTGCCAGCTGTTGAAACTGATACTTTCAACAAGTCTTGATATTCATCTACTGCTTTTATTACTGCGCAAAGAAATAACAAAAACCTTGCATTGTCATGAGGTGATTTGCCTGGTTCTAATAAATTTATACCAGCATCCGTTGAAAGGGACCAATTGTTATGTTTACCGCTTCCATTTATTCCTGCAAAAGGTTTTTCATGAAGAAGACAAAACAATCCATGTCTGTCAGCAACACGTTTAAGGGTTTCCATAGTAAGCTGATTGTGATCGCATGCTATATTTGTGTTTGTGAAAATTGGAGCAAGTTCGTGTTGAGCTGGTGCAACCTCATTATGTTCTGTTCTTGCAAGAATACCAATTTTCCACAACTCATCATTAAGTTCTTTCATAAATGCCGATACTCTTGGTTTTATTGCCCCGAAATAATGGTCTTCAAGTTCCTGTCCTTTAGGAGGCTTTGCACCAAACAATGTTCTTCCAGTAAACAAAATATCTTTACGTTGCAAGTAAACATCTTTATCTATTAAAAAATATTCTTGTTCAGCTCCTACAGTTGTAATTACTCTGTCAGTTTGAGTGTCTCCAAACAGTCTCAATATACGAAGAGCTTGATCATTTAGAACTTTCATGGAACGAAGAAGAGGAGTTTTCTTATCAAGCACTTCTCCACCATAAGAACAAAATGCAGTAGGTATGCATAAAACAGAATCTTTTATAAAAGCATAAGAAGTTGGGTCCCATGCAGTGTATCCTCTTGCTTCAAATGTTGATCTTAGTCCTCCCGATGGAAAACTTGACGCATCTGGTTCACCTTTAATCAATTCTTTTCCTGAAAATTCCATGATTACAGTTCCATCAGCTGTTGCTGATATAAAACTGTCATGTTTTTCTGCGGTTATACCAGTCATTGGCTGAAACCAATGTGTAAAATGTGTGCATCCCTTTTCAACAGCCCAATCTTTCATTGCATTTGCAACTACATTTGCAGTGTTAATATCAAGACTTTGTCCTTGCATTATTGTTTTTTTAAATGCTTTGTAAATATCTTTAGGCAGTCTTTCCTTCATTGTGTCATCATTGAATACCATGCTACCAAAAATTTCTGTTATATTACTCATAATTACCTCCGATTTTCAAAAATAAAGAAAGGCGCTCTAGGTTAAAAACCTAAGCGCCTTTGCTGATTTATAAAATAGATTCTATAATATTAACTTTAAGTTGTCAAGTGTTTTTTTAGTTAATTTATAATTTTCGAAATAATCTGCGTAGGAATTTGCTTGACATATCCTTGAAATTATAATATACTTTTCAAAACATATTGAACAATGGCGTTCATTACAAAGAATATATAGTTGTTCTTGTTGTAATGAGCTTTTTTTATACCTATAATTAGAAATCAGCTTCAATTCAAATTAACTTATTTGGTATCAGCAGCATTATATTAACAATTAGGTAATATAACGCTGTAAACTCTAGGAGGTGTGCTATGAAATATACTATGGATGAAGTTTTACAATTTATTTATGATAATGATGTTAAATTTGTGCGTTTATCCTTTTGTGATATATTTGGCACTATAAAAAACATTTCAATTTTATCAGAAGAACTACCCCGAGCTTTTGAGTGCGGTATTTCCTTTGATGCTTCTTCTATTCGAGGATTTTTGAATATAGAAGAATCTGATTTATTTTTATATCCAGACCCATCAACATTAGATATTTTACCATGGAGGCCACAACAGGGAAGAGTAGTTCGTTTTTACTGCGACATAAAATATCCTGATGGTACACCTTTTGATGGTGACGGTAGAGCAATTTTACAAAAATCAGTTGCTAAAGCCCATAATTTAGGGTATAGCATTGAAATTGGTTCAGAATGTGAATTTTACCTTTTTGAAGAGGATGAAAAGGGCTACCCTACAAAAGTCCCTCAAGACAACGCACGATATTTCGACGTTGCTCCACTTGACAAAGGTGAAAATGTTAGAAGAGATATAAGTCTTACATTAGAGCAAATGGGAATTCATCCTGAATGCTCACACCATGAACAAGGCCCTGGACAAAATGAAATTGACTTTAAATACAGTGATGCAATGTCTGCGGCAGATAACTTGGTTACATTTAAATCTGCAGTAAAAACTATTGCACATCTAAACGGGCTTTATGCTTCGTTTATGCCTAAACCTTTAAAAGATTTCAGTGGAAGTGGTTTGCATATAAATATTTCTTTATTGAAAAACAACATTAATTTATTTGACAACATTCAAAACAATCATTCCACTGAAGCAGAAAGCTTTATTGCAGGCATATTAAATAGAATAAAAGAAATTACTGTTTTTTTAAATCCTCTTACAAATTCCTATGACCGATTTGGAAGTCACTCCGCTCCTAAATTTGTAACTTGGTCTTATCAAAATCGTTCACAGCTTATTCGAATACCTGCAGCCAAAGGAAAATATTCAAGAATGGAACTTCGTTCTTCTGATCCAAGCTGCAATCCATACTATGCATTTGCTATGTTAATA
>JBGUET010000201.1:0-5009 GCA_041821225.1 Sedimentibacter sp. | reverse complement strand
ATCCACACCAATTACTTTTGCTTTTGCTGTTTCAGCGGCTTTCATAACTGAATTTCCAACTGCTCCACCACATGCAAAAATAACTTCTGTTCCTTCATTGTACCATGATGCTGCATTCGCCATATTTTCAGGTGTAGCATCAAAGTTTCCTACATAGGTATATTTCAAATCAATAGACCCATCAGCCATTCCTAATTCTTTAGCCGCATACTCAGCACCTTGTATGTATCCATACCCATAGCGTACAACTGCAGGTACAGCTACTCCACCCATAAAACCTAATTTTTTATATCCATCTTTTACTGCAGCATAGCCAGCTAGAAATCCTGCTTCTTGCTCTGCATAGAATATTGACATGGTGTTTTCTTTAACAACTGGATTGTAATCTCCATTATGAGGATATCCGTCCAAGATTATAAAATTAACTTCTGGATAGATGTCTTGTGCTTTAAACACTGGAACTTCAAACAAAAAACCAGGACACACAATTATTTTTGCTCCTGCTTTTACTGCTAAGTCAATTGAAGTAAGATATGCATCATCCGATTTTTCAGATGGTTTATAATATTTGTAAGTCATTTTATTTTCTTCTGCATAAGCCATTACGCCTTCCCAAGCACCTTGGTTGAATGATTTGTCATCAATAGTCCCTATATCAGTAATAAGAGCTATTTCATAGCTAGTACTACTTGGGGCAGTAGTAGTGTCTTTTGCACATGAGGATAAAGTAAACATCAAAACTAATGCAAGTGTTACAAAAGCTATTTTTTTCCACGATTTCATAATGTTTTCTCCTTCTAATTTATTTAATTTAATAAACTTAAGTTACAAAACTTGTTAAAAAAACCGCTATACCTCCCTTATTAGTATTCTTTACTTTCAGCGCCATTTATTAATTTAATCGCTGAACTAGTTCCAATTCTGGAACATCCTTCATTGATGAACGCTTCTAAATCAACAATTGTCTTAATACCCCCAGCTGCCTTAATTTTTACATTCTTTCCTATGTATTTTTTGAATAATTTAATATCCTCAATAGTAGCACCACCTGTACCAAACCCTGTGGAAGTTTTAATATAATCAGCTCCAGCATTTGTGACTGCATGACACATGGCAATTTTTTCTTCTTCATTAAGATAACATGTTTCTATTATTACTTTTAATATTTTATCTTTAACTATTTCCTTAATAGCTTTAATTTCATCCTCTACTTTTTTATATTCTTTATTCTTAACATCACTTATGTTAATTACCATGTCAATTTCATTTGCCCCATCTTTGATTGCCTGGAAACATTCAGTGATTTTAGCTTCTGTGGTTGAATATCCCAATGGAAATCCAATGACTGTGCATATGTTAATTTCACCAGGAAACGTGTCGTAAATTCTTTTTATATAGCATGGTGGAATGCATACAGATGCTGTTTTATATAATATTGCTTCCTCACAAAGTACTTTTATATCCTTCCATGTGGCAAACGCTTTCAACTGGGTGTGATCTATATGTTTCATTATTTCAGATTGGTTCATTTCATTACTCCTTAACATCAATTTTTCGATTTTTCTCACTTATAGTCTAGCACAAATTGATGTTTCCGTCAATTGCTACCCCATAGAAAAAATAAGCGTTAAAGCTTATTTCGTATAAAATTTTTACTTAAAAAAACGCAAATAAAAAACAGCTTCATATTGTTAAAGCTGTACCTACATTTAAATAGCAATAAGTTGTTCATATTTTTACAATATTTTTTTAAGAAATGTTCGTCGATGTATTTCAATTGGGCCATACTCTAACAATGCATTTATGTGGTCTTTAGTTCCATAGCCCTTATTTTTTGCAAATTTATATTCTGGATATTTTCCATCAAGTTCTACCATTTGCCTATCTCGAGTAACCTTTGCAATTATTGATGCTGCAGCTATGCCATGACATTTAGCGTCACCATGAATAATATTTGATTGAGGCAATGGCAAATCTAGTTTTTCTGCATCTATTAAAAGGTAATCCGCCGTAATTTTATTACCATCTTTATCTTTTAAATTTTCTACAGCTTGTTTCATGGCCAGTTTTGTAGCTTGTTTAATATTTATTTCATCAACTATTTGATAGTCCATTTCTCCAATTCCTATGGCAACAGCCGATGATTTTATAATTTCAAACAAATGCTCTCTTTTTTTAGGCGTAAGTTTTTTTGAATCATCAACTCCATCAATTAAAAGGTCTTTAGGCATAATTATGGCACAAGCAACTACACTGCCTGCCAAACATCCTCTTCCAACTTCATCTATACATGCAATACAATTAAATCCCTTGTCCCATATTTCTCTTTCAATCTCAAGCATAGTTACAACTCCCTAAAAAAATTTAAAAACTATGACTAAATAATGTCTTCTCTAATTTTCAATTTAATGGCTGATTTAAATTATTTACAACTTCTTCTGGTTTTTCTAAAGTAATTCTTCCTAATTTTCCTGCCCTAAAGTCATATAACAACAGATTTGCAACTCTTAAATAATCTACATCAGTTTTATTTACTAATATATATCCTCTTTTAACAGCAATATTATCAAGAATATCAATAGCTGCCTCACCTTTTTCTATATTGTACTTTTCTAATATAGCATCCACTTTGTTCATTTCACTCATTTTTTCAACTAATCTTAATGAAACTTCTTCAAGTTCTATAACTTCATCCTTTATGGCTCCAGTAAATGCTAAGTTTAACGCACCTTTTTTGTTCTCGAATTTTGGCCATAAAATTCCAGGAGTATCTAACAAATCAATGTTACCAGCAAGGTGTATCCATTGCTTTCCCTTAGTGATTCCAGGCATATTTCCTGTCTTTGTACTTTTCTTTTTAGCCAATGAATTTATTAATGTAGATTTTCCAGCGTTAGGTATGCCTACAATCATTGCTTTTATCGTTTTGCTAATTAAACCTCTTTTTTTATATCTTTCAACAATTTCTTTTGAAGCATCAGCAATAGCACTTTCAAGTTTTCTTAACTCTTTGTTGTTTGTTGAATTATATAATACTACTGACCAGCCCTTACTTTTGTAATAATCTTCCCATACTTTATTCATGTTTGGATCAGCTAAATCATATTTATTTAGCACTATAAGTCTTTTCTTATCTTTAAACAATACATCAAAGTCTGGATTTTTGCTACTTATAGGTATTCTTGCATCAATTACTTCTATAACAATGTTAACAAGCTTAATGTTTTCTTGAAGCAAGTCCTTTGTTTTTTTCATGTGTCCCGGATACCAATTTATATTCATATATACCTCTCTTAAAAAAAATTGAGGACAATCGCCCTCAATTAATAGCTTCTCAATTCTTTAACTTTAGTTGCCTTACCAGTTCTTTCTCTTAGATAGAACAATTTAGCACGTCTTACTTTACCACGTCTAATAACTTCAACTTTTTCAATCTTTGGTGAATGTACTGGGAATGTTCTTTCAACTCCAATTCCGTAAGAAATTTTTCTTACAGTAAAAGTTTCTCTATTACTTCCGCCTTGTTTCTTAATTACAACACCTTCGAACATCTGAATTCTCTCTCTGGTACCTTCTTTGATTCTAACGTGTACTTTTATTGTATCTCCAACGTTAAAAGCAGTTAAATCACCTTTAAGTTGTTCATTTTCAATTGATTTAATTAAATTCATCTGTATACCTCCCTTCGCCTAAGCGTTCTTGTTACTATCGTACAGAGGACCGCCGTATACTCTTAAGAATTATAGCACATTGTCATAATGCACACAACATTTATTTATATTTAATAGCTAATTTGTTGTATTCTTCAATTATACTTTTGTCCTTTATCATATCTGGACGTCTTTCTAAAGTGATTTCTATCGCTTTAAACCGGCGCCATTCTTCTATTCTCTTGTGATGACCAGACAATAATATCTCTGGTACTTTAATTTCCATATAGCTTTCTGGTCTTGTGTATTGTGGATATTCTAGCAAATTATCGCTATGTGATTCATCTACTGAAGATTCATCCGACCCCAATACTCCAGGTATAAGTCTTCCAACTGCGTCAATAATCATAAGTGCTGGAAGTTCTCCACTTGTCAAAACATAATCACCCATAGACACTTCTTCATCCACATATCTGTCAATAATTCTTTGGTCTATGCCTTCATAATGTCCTGCAATAAGGATAATATGTTTTTTATCAGAAAGCTCTTTAGCTTTATTTTGATTAAATAAATTGCCCTTAGGTGATAAATATATAATATATGAATTATCTTTTTTTATAGCATCTAAAGCTTTAAACATTGGTTCAGGCTTTAAAAGCATGCCAGGTCCGCCACCGTATGGATAATCATCCACTTTTTTATGCTTGTCTTCAGAATAATCTCGAAGATTCACAAAGGTAAGCTCAAACAAGCCATTCTCTACAGCTCTACCAATGATTCCATTTTTTGTGTAAACATCAATTAGCTCTGGAAACAATGTAACTACATCAAATTTCATTCTAACAGTCCTTCAATTACATTTATAACCATTTTATTATCTTCAATGCTCACGCTCTTAACAACATTCTTGACAGCAGGTATTAAAAATGTCTTCTTTTTATTTACTATTTCATAAACATCATTTGCCCCAGTTTGATAGACAACACTTATGTTACCAATATATTCACCATCTGTTGAATACACTTCCATACCTTCCAACTCAAATAAATAATATGAATCTTCAGGAAGCACTCTAAGTTGGTCTTCAAATATTGACATGAATGTATTCCTAAAGGTTTCTGCAATGTTAATGTCATCAATACCTTCAAGTTGAAGATACACTAAATTATTTTTGTACCATACATTATTGATTTTACGCTTTGTATCATCTTTTTCTGTATAGATATATTCAAGCTCTTCAAATCTTTCAACATCATCAGTCATAGATACACATTTCACAGTACCCTTGACACCATGAGTATTTACTATTTTTCCGACTTTAATATATTCCTTCATTTTTACCTCTGTCTAGAATATAGG
>JBGUET010000200.1:0-5030 GCA_041821225.1 Sedimentibacter sp. | reverse complement strand
GTTCCAGACATACCTGCAACTTTGTATTCAACTGGATTTTGTGCTGAGGCAATATAATGATTATCACCAACTATTTTTTGTCCCTGTGTAGATTCAGTAAAGCTTAAAAAGTCTTTTACTAAATCACTTTCATCGCCTTTTGTTACTAAAAGAAAAGGTCTTGAAACTGGATAAGTTCCATTTTTAACATTTTCAACTGTTGCTTCCACCCCATCAACACTTGCAGCTTTAATTCTTTCACTAACAGAACCAAGAGAAATATATCCAATACCATATTTATCTCCTTCAACAGCTGTTATAACTTTATCTTGTCCATCAAATTCAAGTGCTCCAACTACTAGCTTGTCTATCTCTGTATCGCCTTCTTTAACTTTAATATTCATAAGTTCATGGAAAGCTCCTCTTGTACCTGATGCTGAATCTCTTGCTATTACAGTAATATCTTTACTTGAATCAAAATCTACTACCGGCTTTTGCTCTTCGGCAGGCTTTTGTTCTTCTACTGGTTTTTGTTCAGCTGCAGGTTGAGTTTCGGTTTTTGCACATCCTACAAATGCTAATGATAATATTAGTACCGACGAAATTATTGTTAATATTTTTTTTGCTTTCATTTAATTGTTATCTCCTTTAATATTTAATCTTGTACTCACTATATATCTCAAAAGTAAAAGCAAAAGCATAGTAATGTAAAAGTTTTGTAATCTTTTTGTTTCATATTCTAAAATTATATAATAAAATGTATTAAATCATTGTTCGAAAGTTTTAAAAGCAATAAATTTAAGTTCTTGCTTTGCAACCTTCTTTAAATTTGCTAATGTTTCAGTTAATTCAAAAACATTTATAAAATTTTTAGTATCATTATTAACTACAACACAGGTTAACGTGATGAGATGAAATTTTTCTATCTCCCCTTTCCTGTTTTCAGATATAATATATCCATTTTCTATATCAATTTTATTATAAAATTCTAATACTTTTGCTTCAAACTCTTTTTTTATTTGCATAAAATAATCGTAGTTAACACATTTATCAACGATTACTACAAAATCATCCCCGCCTACATGACCTATAAACTTTAATTTTTCACTATATTTTCTTAGGATATTTGCTAAAAGCTTAATTATCATGTCCCCATTTTCAAAACCATAAATATCATTATATGCTTTAAAATTATCAATATCTAAATATGCAACGCTATATTCAGAAAAATTCAATACTAATTGATTTAAAGATTGTTCAATAATAATATTTCCAGGAAGCCCTGTTAAAGGATTCTGGTGCTTTGCAGTAGAAACTTCTAATTCCGTTGTTTTTTGCAATAAATCTTTGATGGTAACAGTTCCAACGTACTTATCGTTTTCTGTAACTACTATAAAATCATATAGCTTTTCATTTGAGCGTCCCATGGCTAAAGTGGAAACAACATTTACAGGAATATCATATTCAACATGTAAAAATTCTTTATCCATAATTTCTGATATACATTTATTTTTATATAGTGAATATCCATAGTTTCCACTTAATTTTAATGCAATATTTTCCTTTGTAACAACTCCTATAGGTACATCATTATCTATTACGCATAATCCAAAACAATCGTTATTACTTTTAAAAATTTCGTAAACCTGCCCTGCCTTTTCATTAGGTGAAATAACTTGAGTTGTTTTCGATAAATTTTTTATATAAATATTAGAAGTTACTCCTATGGATGAATGATTTTTCTTTGAATTGATTTCCATAATGGAATTTAATACAGATTGATCTATGTCTCTTATTTCTGCTTCTGGCATTTGAAAAAAATATCCTTGCCCATATTGAACCCCTAAGTTTATAATTGTATCTAATTCTTCATACGTTTCAATACCTTCCGCAATAATAGATATATTTGAAACTTTGGAGAATTCAACCATTCCTTTAACTATTGAAAATTTTAGCCTGTCTTTATTTATTTCACGAATTAAATTCATATCAAGCTTTATGTAATGAGGATCAACATCACTTATAAGATTTAGGCCTGAATATCCCGACCCTGCGTCGTCAATTGCAATGCTATAATCTTGACTCTTATAATAGACTATCGTTGATTTAAAGCTATCAATATCAGTTACAACATTTCTCTCTGTTATTTCGAAAATTATGTTTTCAGGGTCAATGTTGAATTGTTTTAAAAAATCTTTAGTAAAACCTCTCTTAAATGCTTCATCATGCATTGTGCAGGGATTAACATTTATGAAAAGTTTCTTGCTATAAGGGGGAATCATGAATACAAATGCTGCTTCTAGGGCTTTTGTTCTACATAAAAGTTCCAAGTCCCACAAACGGTTGTATTTTCCCGCTACATTAAACAACATATCCGGATTTTTAATTTCACTTTCCCCCGTGATTCTACTCAACGCCTCATGCCCAAATATACTCCCATCTCTAAGAGATACTATAGGCTGAAAAACGGTTCTTATTTGTTTATTACTAATGATGTAATCTAACGCCTCTTTTATCAGTTCTGACATATAATAAACCTCATTTTTTCTTAAGTAACTGCATGTTATCATACTCTAACAATTAAATAAGCAATTGTATGTAAAATATTAGTAATTTTAATGTAAAATTACCCATAAAAAAATCAGATAAACTTTTGACTTTATCTGATCCTTATTTATAAAAGACGCTTCTAAGTGTTACCTACCCTATAAATCTAATTGTGGGTAGATTATTTCAATCCACAATTCAGTTGTATCCTCACTTCTAATATAAAGATGACTGTTAATAGCTTCCATCATTGCCTCGTAATACCACATGGAATCTAGCAAGTCAGGAAATACTCTTGCATCTATCAATATATTTTCCTTACTAACTCCTCTTCCTAATACGTTATTTACTAATGTTACAAATTCAGCTCTGGTTATATACTGGTCAGGTTTAAAAGTTCCATCAGGATATCCTTCAACCCATCCCTTTGCTGCTGCAGAGTTTATATATTCATATGCCCAATGACCATCAATATCAGTGAAACTGTTTTTTTCAGGAGCAGTTAACTTATCAAATTTTGATGCAATTGTAGCTAATTCAGCTCTTGTAATAGGATTTTTAGGTTTAAAACTTCCATTAGGATAACCTTCTATTATATTACCATTAGATAATGTAGCAATATGTTTAGTTGACCATCTAAAACCATCAACATCAGGAAAGTTCTCCTCTTCTGTTAATATGCTGGACCTATAACTTGATTCAAGAAGTCTATAAAACACCGCCGAAACTTCTTCTCTTGTTATTAAATCTTCTGGTCTAACTGTGTTGTCAGGGTAACCTTGTATGTATTGGAAGTGATCTTTTTTATTTAATTCTGCAACTGGAATTTCATTATCTTCAATTATAACAACATCTTCATCGTCGTCTTCATCGTCTTCGTCAATAATATGTGATTCTTTTAGATTAATATATATTGGCATAGTTGCAGTTATTGATTGAAGCTCATTGCCTGCTTCAAGTACCATGTGGAGTGAATATTTTAAATCTACAGTATCTCCATAATTTAAACTAAATTTATCACTTTCATTTAAGGTGTATCCCTTATATTCATTGTTATCAGCTTCATTTAAAATGTTTTCAAGATTAGTATAGGCTACTAATGTTTTATTAAAAGAAAATAAGTTGCCTTTTTCTATTTTTAATCTTACATTCTCTAAAAACGAGTTAAATACTATATCTTTTGGATAATCATTTCCTATTTCCATATTTATAATTCCTATTGCTAAATTATTCACATCTAATTTCTTAAATTGATTTTGAATCCTAATGACCCCGCTTATACCACCCATACCTTTTTCAGCATCTGAAACTGTGCTAGGATATAATTGTCCATCAAATAAATTTCCTACTTGAGACGCGCTACCATCCTTGTTTAATGTAATCAACACATTAGGAGTATTACTTGTAGTAGCAGAAAAGCTCAACCCCATAAGATTGCTGGTAACTATCCCCAATACTAAAACAATCATACCTATCTTCAATATCTTCTTATATAATTTTTTTATTAGCTTCAACTTATTCACTCCTGAAAATCTTTAATTTCTATATTTGAACATTAGGCAACTAGTCGATTACAATGCTTTTTTCCATTTATATTTTTACTTTGCCAAGTATATTAGGATAACTGACAGTATAAGCATAAGAATCATTGCTGTCTACTACATAAAAACTATCCATTTCACATATGTTGGCATTATATATATACATAATTGGTTTTTCCAATTCATCAGCTATTTTAACTAAATCGTCAATGTTGTGTACATTATGATGATTTTCTTTAAATAATGTTAGTTCACTATTTATTGCAACCAATCTTGAACCATGAGTTTTAAATATTTTATTGATTTTTTTCTTATAAATTTCATCATATGACGGCTCATCTGAGAAAAATATCAATATTAAAGTTAAAATAATTAATATTCCAATTGCAATTCTGAAAATTATAATTTTCAATATACTAGGAGGTTCTGTTACATTTACAACGTTTTTTATTTCTCCTGTTTTTTCTTCAATATTCAATCTTTCAATGTTGAAATAAGTTGAATTTAAAGGTATTGATAATGCAGGGCTAAATTTTTCTTCAACAATTCCTTCATCGGTTTTTGCAGAATAATTTACATTCATTGATATATTAAGGGTATCATTAGTTGAAACGCCTGTTAGTGAGTTTAATTCCTTGCTGACGTTGTTATAAAGATTGTAATCAATTATCACCTTATCATTTATTTCACAAGTTGTGCTACTCGTATTAAATTTTGTAGCCGGCTTCAATTCATAATTTTTTGTCCAAAGAATATTTCCAGTTTGGCCACCGATTTTGCCAGTTACTGAAGCCATTATGTTATAGTTGCCCTCTATATCGCTAATGCTGTCCCCTTCAAACATGTGCTTGAAATTTATGTCAATATTGTTTATTAAGGCTGTAATATATGTGCTATCTGATGGAAGCACGGTTGTATCATATACAGCATTTTCAATTATATTTACTTTATAATCAATTGCAG
>JBGUET010000199.1:0-5032 GCA_041821225.1 Sedimentibacter sp. | reverse complement strand
AGAAGCAACAGAAATAGCATCTCAAGGTACTGCTCTTGTAAGCATTCCTCGTGTAGGTCCTGGAACGGATGATAAAGGTGTTTCAGTTTACAGTATAAACAAAGTATTTGCTAATACATTGTTTGATAAAGACGGTAAAATAGCTTCTCTTAATGTAGATATATTGGAAGTAGCAACACCAAACTATGATGGAGCAGATATGCCTCATTTCTCTGGATTTACAGGTCAATCATACAACAATGATGAAAATCATGACGAAAAAATTGATGGAACTTTAACTGTAACTGATGACAGCTTCTTGGCTGAAATTAATGGATGGGCTACAAAAAGAGAACGTGGAGATGCTTACAAACTTGGTTCAGGAACTTGGACTGAAGAAATGGATTATTTCGAAGATTTATTTGTAGGAATGACTGTTGAAGAAGTAGTGGCTTGGAATGACAAATATACATCTGACGTAAACGGAAGACCTTTGAAAGCTGATTCTGATAAAGAAGGAGATCAAGCTAAATATGCAGCTTTAAGCGAGGCTGATAAAGCAGAACTTGCTGACGTTGTATCAAGTGCTACAATGAGTTTAACAGATGCACATGGAGATATAATTGCTGCAATAGTTAAATCTTTTGAAAATCGTATGGAATTGAATTTAATGATAAAATAGTAAAAAATGCAAAAAAGCCAATAATTTTAATTATTGGCTTTTTTTATGTTGAAATTAATAAATTTTTATATATTTCTCATGTCTGGAATTATTTTGGTTATACTATTTGTGAAACCAAATTGTCAGGGAGGTAATTATGAAAAAAGTGGAATTAATTCTATGTGCTTTAATGCTTGTAAGTGCTGTTGCATGCACGACTGCTGAAACAAGCATTAAAAAAACAGTAACTGGAAAAGCACAAGGTTATGGTGGAGAAGTTAGTGTAACTGTAATCGTTGATGGAGATGATATAGTAAGCGTTGAAGCAATTGGAGAAAAGGAAACTGAAGGCGTGGGCTCAATGGCGATTACCGAGCTACCTGAAAAGATAGCACAAGCAGATTCAACTGACGTTGATGGAGTATCTGGAGCAACCGTAACGAGCAATGCCATAAAAGAAGCTGTTAATAGTGCGTTACAGGACAAATAAAACTAAAAACCAGCTACAGCTGGTTTTTAGTTTTAAAAAGCAAATTCATTAATTATAAATTGATGACAACATTAAAGATGTGGATGATTCCTTGATGGCTTCAATTTTATGGAGCTCATCTTGAATAGCCTTTAATTCAAAAGGTGTTGTACACCTTACTTTCATAAGTATACACCATGTTCCAGTTACTATATGGCATTCTTCAATTACCAAATTTGGCAATTCAAGGTTTTTTAACTGTAATAGAAGCTCGTCATAATCAGTAGTCCTTACTCTCAAGGATATAATGGCATTAGTTGTATAACCAAGCTTTAGCCAGTCAATGGTTGCCTTGTAACCTGAGATTACGCCATTTTCTTCTAATTTAGTTACTCTGTTATGAATGGCAGGCCTAGACAAATTTAATCTTTTCGAAAGTTCCTCGTGGGAAATCCTTCCTTCTTTTTCTATGTTTTTAATAATTTGCAAATCTAAAGAATCCATATATTACCTCGTTAGTATCTCGTTTTGTAATTCTTATTAGTTGGGAGTTTAAAAGCAGTTATAATATAGCATGGTCAATCATAATTTGTAAATGTTTTTTTTAATATTAATGTAATTGTAATGCAATTTGAGTAGGAAAACTTATATTGGAAAAAATAAGTGTTGATTCACCTGAAGTGGTAAATCTAAAGTTAATTGTGAAAAACAGGGAGTAATATTGACAAAATGAAATTCTTATAATATAATTAAATTAATCAAATAAGCCTAAAGACATTAGATATGAGGAGGCAAATTTTGGTGTACTTAATGTATACTGAAATTTGCCTTTATTTTTTAAAAAAAGGAGAGAAAGATGGAAAAGGTTATTATAACAGGAAGCACATTAACTCTTGAGGAAATCGTTAAAGTATGTAGAAATAATTGTGAAGTTGAGTTATCTAAAGCAGCCGTAGAAGAAATTTTAGCATCAAGAAAAATTGTTGATGATTTTGTTGAAAATGGAGATGTTGTTTATGGTATTACAACAGGATTTGGAAAATTCAGCGATGTTTCAATAACAAAGGAAGAATCTAAACTGTTGCAGAAAAATTTAATTATAACTCATGCAGTTGGGGCAGGTAAACCTTTTGATACAGAAGTTGTTAGAGGGATAATACTTCTTAGAATAAATAATTTAGCAAAGGGTTATTCTGGAGCAAAACTTGAAACAATACAAACTATGATAGAGATGCTTAATAAAAAAGTTCACCCTGTAGTTCCTCAAAAGGGATCTCTTGGAGCAAGCGGAGATTTAGCTCCATTGGCACATATGGTGCTTCCAATGATTGGTCTTGGAATTGCAGAATACGATGGAGAAACCATGCCTGGTGGGGAAGCCATGAAAAAAGCAGGAATTACTATTATAGAGTTAACAGCAAAGGAAGGACTTGCACTTATAAACGGAACACAAGTAATGACTGCTGTAGGGGCATTAACTGTGTATGATGCAATTAATTTAGTTAAAATATCTGACATTGCAGCTTGCTTGAGTTTTGAAGCCCAAAATGGAATTGTAAATGCACTAGACTATAGAATTCACGAGCTTAGACCTCACAAGGGCCAGATGGACTCTGCTAGAATAATGCTCCAACTCTTGTCTGGAAGCAAAATGACTACTACTCAAGGGGAAATAAGAGTTCAAGACGCATATTCCTTAAGATGCACTCCGCAAGTACATGGTGCTAGCAAAGATGCTATTAATTATGTTAGAGAAAAAGTAGAAATTGAAATTAATTCTGTTACTGATAATCCAATAATATTTCCTGAAACAAGGGAAGGTATTTCAGGTGGGAACTTCCATGGACAGCCAATGGCTCTAAGTTTTGACTTTTTGGGAATAGCTTTAGCTGAAATAGCAAGTATTTCCGAAAGAAGACTTGAAAGGCTTGTAAATCCGTCATTAAGTGGCCTTCCAGCTTTTTTGGTAGAACATGGTGGAATCAATTCTGGTTTTATGATTGTACAATATTCAGCAGCAGCATTAGTTTCAGAAAATAAGATTTTAGCTCATCCTGCTTCAGTTGACAGCATTCCATCATCTGCTAATCAAGAAGACCACGTTTCAATGGGTACGATTGCTGCGCGCAAAGCTAGAGAAATAATGGAGAATGTTAGAAGAGTTTTGGCTATGGAAATAATGTGCGCATGTCAAGGAATAGATTTAAGAGGAAACAAGGGTCTTGGAATAGGGACTTTGCCTGCATATGATGCTGTAAGAGCATTGGTGTCAGTTTTAAAAGCAGACAGACCACTTTACGAAGACATTAACAAATGCGAAAAGCTCATTATAGATGGTATTATTATAAAGGCTGTTGAGGAAAAGGCAGGCGCAATAAAGTTTTAATTATAATTGAAAATTTTTACTTCAAGATGAGCGTTCTTATATGAGAGCGCTTTTTTTTATTGCTAATAAGTTTTTACAATGCTATAATTGTTTAAAATATTGTAAGAACAGAAAGGAATATGCATATGACACAAATAATGTTATCAAATTTATTGATTTATAGAAACTTGTTAGAGGATGAAATTGTTTATGAATATGAAAAATTACTTCTAGGCTATTTTAAGCAAAATGAACTAGGAAAGAATGAGATATATTCTAATGGATATTATAACTTATGTAGCAAATTGCTTTATAGTGGGTATGATTCAATAGATGATTACATATCATATAAAATATTATCAGATGAAAATATTTTTAGCTTAAAGAGAGAACAAGGCCATACAGTTGAAGAAAAAGTTAAGCAAGCGGTGCTTCATGATATTGCATTATTTAAAAAACTGTTTGAATTACCACTAAAAGGCATGTCAGACAATGCAGGAGATATAAATAGTTTCATTAATTATCAAAGTAAAGAAAAATTGACTGAAATATTCAAAAATAAAGGTATTGAAGAAATATATGAGTTTATTTATACAGAATATGAGACTAATGGTTGCGGGGAATACAGAAATAATTTTGCCTTCAGCATAACTGAACAAGGACAAATTGTACCTGTTGAAAATTTTAATCCTGTAAATATGAATAATATTTATGGATATGAAAATCAAAAGAATAAAATAATAAAAAATACAGATAAATTCTTGTCTAATGAATTTGCTTTAAATGCTTTGCTTGTTGGGGACAGTGGAACCGGAAAATCTACAACGGTAAAATCACTTATTCCTGTTTTTAAAAATAGAAAATTAAGATTAATAGAAGTTGAAAAGAAAAATCTCCACTTTATTTCTAAAATTATTGATATATTAAAAAACAGAGGTATGTACTTTATCATTTTTATAGATGATTTATCTTTCGAAAGCAATGAAAATAGTTATAAATATTTAAAATCTGCTGTTGAAGGAAGTATATATGAACAACCTTCAAATATTTTGTTTTATGTAACATCAAATAGAAAGCACCTTATTAAAGAAAGTATGGTTGAAAGACAAAATGAAGTACATCTAAGAGATGCAATCAATGAGCAAACATCTTTGTCTGAAAGATTCGGGCTCACTATTTTATACAGCGAGCCAAATCAAAATGAGTTTTATGAAATTGTGCTAGGATTAGCAGAAAAACATGCTATTAAATATGATTCAAAAGAGCAGCTTTTTGCGGATGCCAAAAAATTTGCAATGCAAAACGGGGGCAGATCAGGCAGGACTGCAGTTCAGTTTGTAAAAACTTATATTTAGTAAATATTTGTTGGAACAAATAAAAAAAAAAGAACGTCTAATATATAACCGAACGGAGTGAAAAAATGAATGGCAACGAATTGTGGCTTGTTGAGCAAAGCCGAAATGGAAATGTTGATGCTTTTGAAGAACTTATAAAAAATCATAAGAAAACAGCTTATAATATTGCTCTTAGGGTACTTCGAAATGTCGAAGATGCTGAG
>JBGUET010000198.1:0-5044 GCA_041821225.1 Sedimentibacter sp. | reverse complement strand
ATTGGAATTCTTTCATGGTTAAAGAGGATATGTCATCTGTATTGCCATTACAACAGGATTTCTATAACAAATACATTCATTACAACAAGGATAAAGTTGTAGTGATAATTTCGGATGCTATGCGTTATGAAGTTGGACATTCATTATTTTTAAAATTGCAAAGTGATGAAAAATGTACCACTAAACTAGAGGCAATGCTGAGCGTGCTTCCATCTAATACAAGGTTAGGAATGGCAGCTCTTCTTCCTCATAAAACATTAGAAATGACTGATGAATATAAAGTATTAGTTGATGAAATGTCTTGCGATGATTTGAAACAGAGAGAAGCAATATTAAATAAATATTCTCCAAATAGCCGTTGTGTTCAGTTTGATGATGTAAAAGTAATGAAAAAGGATGGGCTCAGAGAGACATTCACAGGCATGGATGTTGTATATATTTATCACAACCAGATTGATGCTCGAGGCGATAAATTAAATACAGAAAACGAAGTTTTTACTGCCTGCAAAGAAGCAATAGATGAAATTCATGCGTTGATCAAGCGTCTGTCTGCTAGCGCAAATACATATCACTTTATAGTAACTGCAGATCATGGTTTTATTTATAAGCGTGATAAGCTGCAAGAAAGTGATAAAATTATTAATGGAGCGTGTAAGGATGCTTTTGTTAATCGACGCTTTATTATTTCAGAACAACCATTACAGGATGATGGAATAGTTTCATTATCAATGGGTAAAGTCCTAGATAACAGCGATAAAAAAGTTATATCTTTTCCATTAAGCTCAAATGTATTTAAGGTATCAGGCGGTGGTCAAAACTATGTTCACGGCGGCTCTTCACCCCAGGAAATGATTATACCTGTAATAGATGTTAAGACTGAAAAGGGACATATAGAAACATATACGGCACAGATTACGCTGGTAAGCATGGTTCAAAAGATTACTAACTTGATTTCATCTCTAGACTTTATTCAATCTGAACCTTTGAGTGATGTAGTAAAGGTAGCAAGCTATATAGTGTTCTTTATTTCAGAAGACAATGAGAAAATTTCTAACGAGTGCATCTATGTTGCAGACAAAATTGATAATGACCCACAAAAAAGAATATTCCGTCTGAGGTTCAATTTTAAGAATAAAAAATATGATAAGTCTAAGCGGTATTATTTGGTAGCTTATGATGAAAAGAATGGCTTAGAAGTACTGCGCCATGATGTAGTAATGGATATTGCTTTTTCAAATAATTTTGACTTTGGATTTTAGAGGAGAAAAATATGTTGGAAACGGAAGAAAGAAATTTAAACGAACTGTTATTGGAGAAATTTGCTGGGAAAATAGTGCGAAAGGATTTAACCAAGAAAATTAAAGAGGGTGCCAATGTCCCTGTCTATGTATTGGAATATCTTCTCGGCATGTACTGCTCTACTGATGATGAGCAAAGTATTCATGAGGGTGTAGAATTAGTAAAAAAAATACTATCAGACAATTTTGTCAGACCTGATGAAGCCGAAAAAATTAAGTCGAAAATCAGAGAACTTGGCACATATACTGTAATAGACAAAATTGAAGCTAGACTTGATCCTGGCAAAGATAAATACTTTGCAATGTTCTCGAATTTGAATATTAGCGGTGTTGAAGTAGATGATGATTACATAAAAAAATACGAGAAAATACTTGTGGGAGGTATTTGGTGCATATTGAGCATGAACTACAATAGGCTTGAAGAACGATATGATGATTTTGACAGCGAATTTGAAAATGGTAGTAATGGCAATGGCAAGAAAAATAAGAAAAGTCCATTTGTAATTGAAAACTTAAATCCAATTCAGCTTCCAAACATGGATATGGAAGAGCTGTTTGAAGGAAGAAAGTATTTTACCAAAGATGAATGGATAGATGTATTGATACGCTCAATAGGCATTGAACCTACACAGTTTGATTACAGGGTAAAGATGCATCTGTTGGAGAGAATGGTTCCATTGATAGAAAACAACTATAACCTATGCGAACTTGGTCCAAGAGGAACAGGGAAATCCCATATATATAAGGAAATTTCGCCAAACTCAATATTAGTTTCAGGCGGACAAACTACAGTTGCAAATCTTTTTTATAACATGAGCAACAGAACAATAGGATTAGTTGGAATGTGGGATTGCGTGGCATTTGATGAAGTCGCAGGTATAAAGTTCAAAGATAAAGATGGAATACAAATAATGAAAGATTTTATGGCATCTGGATCATTTGCAAGAGGCAAAGAAGAAAAAAATGCAAATGCATCAATGGTTTTTGTAGGAAACATTAATCACAACATAGATGTAATTTTGAAGACATCTCATTTGTTCGAGCCGTTCCCTCCAGAAATGGCAAATGATTCAGCTTTTTTTGATCGTATGCATTATTATTTGCCTGGATGGGAAATTCCTAAGATGAGACCAGAATATCTTACAAATGAATATGGATTAATTACTGATTATTTGGCTGAATTTTTAAGAGAAATGAGAAAGCGCCAATTTGGAGATGCAATTGACGAATACTTCAAATTTGGATCAAATCTTAATCAGCGTGATGTTATAGCTGTTAGGAAAAGTGTATCAGGTATGCTTAAAATTTTGTATCCAAATGGAGAGTTCACAAAAGAAGAAGTTGCAGAAGTTCTGGAATATGCACTAGAAGGTAGACGAAGAGTAAAGGAACAGCTCAAGAAAATCGGTGGTATGGAATTTTATGATGTCCATTTTTCTTATATTGACAATGAAAGTTTTGATGAACACTTTATTTCAGTACCAGAACAGGGTTCAGGTAAACTCATACCAGAAGGTTTAGGAAAACCAGGACATGTATATACTGTTGGGGTTGGAAATAGCGGAATGCTTGGTGCTTTTAAGATAGAAACAGAAGTTGTAGGTGGTAACGGGAAGTTTGAATTTAGTGGAGTAGGGTCGGATTTAAAGGCTAAGGAAAGTCTGAAGACAGCTCAAAATTATTTTAAAGCCAATAAGAAAAACATAAGCGGATCTATCAGCATTGACAATTTTAATTTTCTTATGCATGTACAGGATTGTCAAGGTATAGGTATTACTTCAGAACTTTCACTAAGTGCATTTGTTGCTTTATGCAGTGGTTCATTGAAGAAGCCTGTTCAATCACAGCTATGTATTTTAGGCAATATGAGCATTGGTGGTACAATAAACAAAGTTCTTGAATTAGCACATACTTTACAAGTATGCTTTGATGCGGGAGCAAAAAAAGTATTACTTCCTATGACGTCTGCAGTAGATATACCGACAGTACCTCCAGAGTTGTTTTCGAAATTTCAAATATCATTTTATAACAGTGCAGAAGATGCTGTGTTTAAGGCGTTAGGGGTAGAATAAAATTATGAAACGAATGATTAAAGAAATTCATTTCACAAAGTACTCTCAGTGAGTAAAATAGGTGGATAATATGATAATAAATATTAATAGATCAGATTTTAAACAAATAGTAAAAGATGATAGTTTGGATTTGCCAAAATTATGGGATGGAATTGATTTTAATACTACCCTTGATTCATTGTATAATCATTATCTTGATTTATTGTCTCTTTATATTAATGAAAAAGATCTTAATAAAGTTAAGGAAATATGCAATGGAATTCTTAAAAGTGTTGAAGAGTACCATAATGGTTTTCCTAATAAATCATTTATAGAGTTTAATAAAACAATGAACAAACTTATTGAACATCCATTAACAATATACAGAAAAACTGGGCGTACTGGTGCTTTTGATACAAATGATCCATTAATGCTTTTCAGAGTTAGAAAGGTACAACAGAATATTAATTATGATATAAAAGATATATTTCACACGCCTTATAATTGTAGATCAAAAATATCTTCATGCAGATACAGTATTGCTGGATACCCCTGCTTATATTTGGGAACATCAGTTGAGTTATGTTGTGAAGAAACAAATGTAAATTTTCCCAATGATTTAACTATAGTGTCTAGATATAAACTTGAGAGGAATATGCTATATAATAATGAAATTGAAATGGATGTATTAGAGTTTGGAGTAAAACCAAAAGATTTTATAATCAGAAATACTGAAAACAATGATTTATTGTGTAATAGAAATAACTATGGAAGAAGAAAACTTGATGAAATTGATTTGAATGACATTGAAACGATGGTGAAATATCTATATTGGTATCCACTAATTGCTGCTTGCTCTTTTGTAAGACCTAATAGGAAAGATCCATTTGCGTCAGAATATGTGATACCCCAATTACTAATGCAATGGAGTAGAAGCCAGATTAGTGATAATAAGTTATTTGGAATACGATATTTTTCCTGTTCTTCGATTATATCATCTGAGCTAGGCTTTAATTATGTATTTCCAGTAAGTGGTCAAAAATATTCTGAAAATCAGTGCTATTGTAAAGTATTAGCAAATGTATTTAAATTGACAAAACCTTATTATATTAATGAATTCACATCAGTTAAACAATGCGAAAAATTTTTAATAGATGAAACAGAATTTAGTAAAATTTAATATTTATCATGTGTACCGAATTTAAAAAGTATTTATTAATTAAATATGAATTATTCAGTAAAATATGGTATTAGTTTAGTAATCGCAGTAAATATAAAATAGTAAATATCTGAGGTATATAAATGGGAAAAACAGAGGATATTAAATTATTAATTGACAATGAAAATGAAAGTGAATATTTAGATTTTAAAAGTATTCAGTATAATAAAGAAAAATTTGATGATATGATTGTAGATGTAATGTCTATGGCTAATTCTAAGTACTGTGGAGATAAATATATTATTTTAGGTGTAAAAGAAAAGCAAAATGGTAGTAAAGATATTTTAGGAATACCTGAAAAAGAGTTTTATGATTCCTCAATTATACAAAATGTAATATTGAAAAATATTGAACCAGAAATAGATATAGACTATTTTCCAATAAAATATAATGATTTACTAATTGGTGTTATAGTTATCAAATCTAAAAATATAAATAAACCATATATGATAAAGAAAGATTATAGAAAATTACAA
>JBGUET010000197.1:0-5045 GCA_041821225.1 Sedimentibacter sp. | reverse complement strand
CACAATAAAACAGTCGTCAAATTTGTCTAATTCTGCTTCGGTGACTAATTCGATTATGTCCTCATTTCCAGCCTTGTCAACAGTTTGTATGGTTGTAATTTTTACTTTAACATTATTCAATTCCTCATCCCCTTTTCTAAAGATTATCTATTACAATTTCATAAAGATTGTCTATTTCTTTCTTTAAGAAATTGCCACCAATTCTTCTTAAACGTTCTGGCGCATCACTAACATAGTATTCATACTTTGGTTTTTCAAAATTTTCATTGAGTAAATTTTTTTCTTCAAGCAATTTTTTCAAATCATGTGCTGTTTCATATGCTGGATTAACTAACTTCACATTAGGACCAATAATTTTTTTAATTGTGTGTCTTAGTATAGGATAGTGGGTACAACCAAGTACAAGGGTATCAATATCATGCTCAATGAGTTCATCCAGATATTTTTCTGCTGTAAGTTCTGCAACATTGGTATATTCCCATCCTTCTTCTACAATTGGCACAAAAAGAGGGCATGGTATACCTATTACTTCTGCATCATGGCGACATTCCATAATTTTTGCCTGGTAAGAATTGCTGTTTATAGTTGCAATTGTTCCTATAACTCCGATTCGTCCTGTTTGAGTAGTTGCAGCTGCACTTCTAGCACCAGGGTCAATAACACCAATTATGGGAATATCAAAATTATTCTTAAGGTGTTCAAGGGCAATGGAACTTGCTGTATTGCATGCGATTACAATTGTTTTAACATTTTTACTCTTTAAGAAACTAGAGCACTGGTATGAATATTTTCTAATTGTTTGTTCAGATTTTGAGCCGTAAGGTATTCTTGCAGTATCTCCCAAATATATTATATTTTCGAAGGGAAGTTGTTCCATTACTTCCCTCATTACTGTAAGTCCCCCAACTCCTGAATCAAATATTCCTATAGGTCTGTTATCCATTTCCTTTTCCTTCTTATTGTTTAAATTTATTTTATCTATCATTATTTCACATTACGGTTTAATTATCAACATATATGTAGTATAATAATTAATTATAGCAGATTATAATAAGTGGGGCAAGAACAAAAAGCTGAAATTTCGGCACCTGTAAATATTTTAACACACTAATCAAGTTAAATACGCTGAAATATGCCTATTTATATTTTTTAATAATATTGGCATGATAATTGCAAATAATACAGTTAGAATATACCCAATATTCGACTAAACCCATTAATAAAATAAGCATTAATTAGGAGGCGCTATGATGAAAAAAGGAAACCCATATGGAACACACAGGGTAATTGAACCACAAGGAGTATTGCCACAACCTGCTTTAAAAATAGATAATACTATGGAAATATTCGACAATGAAGTGTTAATAAATGTCCACACTTTAAATGTTGACTCAGCAAGTTTCACACAAATAAGTGATCAAGCTGGTGGTGACGAAGAAAAAATCAAAGAAATAATGAAGGGAATTGTTGCTGAAAGAGGAAAACATCAAAACCCAGTAACAGGTTCAGGTGGAATGCTCATAGGCACTGTTGAAGAAATAGGGCCAGCATTAGAGGGTAAAACAGATTTGAAAGTTGGAGATAAAATTGCTACATTAGTTTCATTATCTTTGACTCCATTAGTGATTGAAGATATAATAGCTGTTAGAAAAGAAATAGACCAGGTTGATATTAAAGGTAAAGCCATATTGTTTGAAAGCGGCATCTATGCTAAAATTCCTACAGATATGCCTGAAAACTTGGCACTGTCAGTACTTGACGTTGCCGGTGCTCCTGCTCAAACAATTAAACTTGTTAAAGAAGGAGATACAGTATTAGTACTTGGTGGAGCTGGAAAATCTGGTTTGCTTTGCTTGTATGAAGCAAAGAAACTAGTTGGACCAAAAGGTAAGGTTATTTGTTGGGCACATAGGCAAAGCAAACTAGAAATAGTTAAAGAACTTGGCTTAGCTGATGTATTCATAGCCGGGGATGCTACAAATGCCATTGAAGTTTATGATAAAATTATGGAAGCAACAGACGGAAAACTATGTGATTTAGTTATAAGCTGTGTTTCTAGACCAAATTGTGAAATGTCAGCAATCCTTGCAACTAAGGATGATGGAACAGTATATTTCTTTAGCATGGCAACTAGCTTTACAAAAGCAGCACTAGGAGCTGAGGGAGTAGGCAAAGATGTCAATATGATTATAGGAAATGGATACACTAAGGGACATGCAGAAACAGCTCTTCAAATTATGAGAGAGAATAAAGCATTAAGGGATTTATACACAAAGTTATACGCATAATAACAACAAATAATAATTAAGAATTATTCTTAATTATTATTTGCATGTTTTTAATAAAAATAAAAAATGGAGGGATTATAGTGGCTTATTACAATGAAATTGAACTCTGGAAAAATGTAAAACCTGAAGAGTGGGATGATTGGAAATGGCAGGTTGAAAACAGAATTGATACTGTAGAAAAAATAAAAGAAATAATAAATATTACTAAACAAGAAGAAGAAGATATTTCTAAAGTTTTGGAAAAGTTCAGAATGGGAATCACACCATACTATGCAGCACATATGGATAAGGATGATTCAAGAGACCCAATCAGAATGCAGGCAGTACCAACTATTGCTGAAACTCACGTTAGTTCATCTGATATGCTTGACCCATTGCATGAGGATACAGATTCACCTGCACCTGGGTTGACACACAGATATCCAGACAGAGTATTGTTTTTGATTACAGACCAATGTTCAATGTATTGCAGGCATTGCACAAGAAGAAGATTTGCTGGGCAATGTGATGATGATGTATCAATGGAAAACATCGATAAATGCATAGAATATATAAGAAATACTCCTGTTGTAAGAGATGTACTTTTATCTGGTGGAGACTGCTTTTTAGTTTCAGATGAGAAACTTGAATATATAATAAAAAAACTTAGAGAAATACCACATGTTGAAATAATTAGACTTGGTACAAGAACACCAGTTGTTTGTCCTCAAAGAATAACTGATGATTTAGTGAACATGCTTAAAAAATATCATCCAATATGGTTGAACACTCATTTTAATCATCCAAATGAATTTACTCCTGAATCAATGGAAGCATTAAGAAAACTTGCAGATGCTGGTATTCCTTTAGGAAATCAATCAGTTCTTTTAAGGGGAGTCAATGACTGTCCTCACATTATGAGAGATTTAGTTCATAAACTTGTTATGAACAGAGTGAGACCATACTATATTTATCAATGTGACCTTTCACTTGGTATTGAACATTTCAGAACACCTGTTTCAAAGGGTATTGAAATAATTGAAAGTTTGAGAGGACATACTTCAGGCTTTGCAGTACCAACATTTGTTGTTGACGCACCAGGTGGTGGCGGGAAAATTCCTGTAATGCCTAACTATGTGTTATCACAGTCAGCGGATAAAGTTATACTGAGAAACTATGAAGGTGTTATAACAACATACACAGAACCACATTTGCCAGATTTGGAATGCACCTGTGATGTATGTCAAGGAAAGAAAGAAGATCCGTTAACAGGAGTTGCAGGATTGTTGCAAGGCAATGACTTAGCTCTTGAGCCAACAAAATTGGCAAGAAGAGATAGAGTACACCATAAATAACTCTAGTGGCGGGTTTTGTACATCATAAACAAATGTAGAAGCGGGTCCAGACCCATCATAAACAATGGTAGGGGCGGGTCTTGTACCCGCCCGCGGGAGGGCGCAGCCCTCCCCTACAAATTAATATACAAAGTAGTTTAGAGGTGCAACTATGAGATTAATTGATACAATAAAACAAAACTGCTATGACACTATATCAATTGTTGGACTTGCAAAAAATGCAGGGAAGACAGTGACCCTCAATTATCTCATAGAAGAGGCAACAAATTCAAATTTAATCATAGGTGTTACTTCAACTGGTAGAGATGGAGAAAGCATTGATCTTGTAACGCAAACTCAAAAGCCATCCGTCTTTGTAACTGAAGGAATGTATGTAGCAACAGCTAAAAAAGCATTAATGTTGTCAGCTGCAAAAATAGAAATATTAGAAACAACTGGAATATGTACACCCATGGGTGAGGTCATAATAGCAAAGGTAAGACAAGGGGGCAATATTCAGATTGCAGGACCTGTCAACGTCACAGATATGAAGTATGTGGCGAAACGCCTTAAATATTTTGGAGCTCAGGTGGTTTTTATTGATGGAGCAATAGATAGAAAGGCAGTTTCTTCTCCTTTAATAACTGATGCTTGTATTATAGCAACAGGTGCGGTTTTAAGCCGAGACATGAAAAAAGTTTTAGAGAAAACAGCTTTTGCAGTTGAATGTTTAACTTTGAAAAAAACAGATGATGATACAAGTATGATTTTACAAGGGCGAAATAATACTTGTATCATATACAGAGCTGGGAACGTGGTTGTTCCTGACATTAAAACAAGTATCACTGGAGGGAAAAAAATCAGTGAGCTTATAGATGATACAACAACACATGTTTTTATTAAAGGAGCAGTAACATCTGCATTGCTGAAAGATATAGGGGATAATAAATGTTTAAGAGGCATTAAAATTATAATAGAAGATGGCACAAAAATATTTGCAGATATTAATGTGTGGAATGAAATGAGGAAAAAGGGACTCAAGGTTGAGACGCTAAATGCAATAAATGTTATAGCAGTAACCTTGAATCCTGTATGTCCTGCAGGTTATTTTTTTGACAGTGCATTACTTAAGGCAAGTATGGAAGATTGCATGGTAGGGATGAAAATAGTTGATGTTGTTTCAGGCGGTGGTGCAGAGTGAAGAATTTTATGACAGAAAATACAATTAAAAATATAAATTTTGATTATATTTTTAATGAAGTTAAACCAATTACCGAATATGGTATTAAAAAAAAGAGAGAAGTCAAACCTTTTTTAAAGGGTCAAGAGGCAGGACTAAAAGAAGAATTCAATAAAATTAGGGCATTTATTGAAAACAGAAAAAGGCGTGATATCATTGACATTCTTAAACATGTTAAGAACATATTTGAAACGTTGGATAGGG
>JBGUET010000196.1:0-5048 GCA_041821225.1 Sedimentibacter sp. | reverse complement strand
AGAATCAGAGAGTGTGGATGATTCTGTTGAAAATCCTGTGCAACCTGAAAATTCTAAAACGAAGACTATTGACAAGTACGGAATCGATTTGAATAAGTGGGCAAAAGAAGGAAAGCTTGATCCTGTAATTGGCAGGGAGGACGTAATTGAAAGAGTAATTCAAATTTTGTCTAGAAGAACAAAAAACAATCCATGCCTTATAGGGGAGCCTGGAGTAGGTAAGACTGCCATTGCTGAAGGATTAGCACAAGAAATAATAAAAGGGAATGTGCCAGAAACATTAAAAGGTAAAAGAGTTGTAACTCTTGATATGGCTAGTATGGTTGCAGGAGCTAAATATAGGGGAGAGTTTGAAGAAAGACTTAAAAGTGCCATTGATGAAATTAAAGCAGATGGAAACATAATATTGTTTATTGATGAATTGCACACTATAATTGGTGCTGGAGCTGCAGAGGGAGCCATTGATGCTTCAAACATATTAAAGCCTACATTGGCAAGAGGAGAACTTCAGATTGTAGGTGCTACAACACTAGATGAATACAAAAAACATATTGAAAAAGATGCTGCCCTTGAAAGAAGATTTCAACCTATCACTGTGGCTGAACCAAGTGTTGAAGACACTATAAAAATTTTAAAGGGACTAAGAGATAAATATGAAGCTCACCATAAGGTTACTATAACTAACGAAGCTATAGAGGCAGCAGCAAAATTATCACAAAGATACGTTTCTGATAGGTTTCTACCAGACAAAGCAATTGATTTAATTGATGAAGCAGCTTCAAGAACAAGGCTAAAAGCTTCTACTGCCCCAAAAGGCTTAAGAGATATTGAAGGTAAGATAAAAGAAATTAAAAATGAAAAAAAAGCGGCAATTGATAATCAAGATTTTGAAAAAGCTGCGTCTTTAAGGGATGAAGAAAAAAGTTTGACTGAAAAGCTAGATAAGCAGAAAAAAATTTGGACTACAAAAAATTCTAAAGATGCAAGCATTGGAAATGAGGAAATAGCAGAAGTAATTTCTCAATGGACAGGGATACCTGTGAAAAAACTTCAAGGTGAAGAATCACATAAGTTGCTTAATATGGAAGATACTCTTCACAAAAGGGTAATAGGACAAGAGCCTGCAGTTGAAGCGTTGTCAAAGGCAATAAGGAGATCAAGAGTTGGACTTAAGGATCCTAAAAAACCAATAGGTTCATTTATATTTCTAGGACCAACAGGTGTTGGAAAGACAGAATTGTCAAAGGCTTTGGCAGAATCCATCTTTGGAGATGAAAATTCTATAATTAGAGTGGATATGTCTGAATATATGGAAAAACATTCAGTATCTAAACTAGTTGGTTCACCACCTGGATATGTAGGCTTTGATGATGGGGGACAGCTTACTGAAAAAATTAGAAGGAAACCATATTCTGTTGTTTTGTTTGATGAAATTGAAAAGGCGCACCCAGATGTTTTTAACATACTTTTACAAATACTTGATGATGGTCGTTTGACAGATGCAAAAGGTAGGACAGTTGACTTTAAAAATACGGTAATAATTATGACTTCTAATGTTGGTGCAAGCACGATTAAAAAGCAGAGAACATTGGGCTTTGCATCTATTTCTACTAATGAAGAAAAAGATGAATATGAAAAAATGAAAGATAATGTAATGGCTGAATTAAAACAAACTTTTAAACCTGAATTCTTGAATCGTATTGATGAGATAATTGTATTTCATTCATTGAACAAGGAACACATAAAACAAATCGTGTCACTTATGATTGACAATCTATCAAAGAGACTTGAACAGCTTAATATAAAAATTGAGTTAGATGAAAAAGCCAAGGATTTCCTTGCAGATGAAGGATTTGATCCTATGTATGGTGCAAGACCTCTTCAAAGAGAGATAAGAAGAAAAATTGAAGATAAGTTGTCGGAAGAACTTTTAAAAGGAACAGTTAAAAAGTCAGATACTATAAAAATAACTTCTGATGGCAAAGAGCTGATATTTTCTAATGATAGATAATAAAAAATATGTTAGAATTAAATAGTGAAATTGCATAGATATATAAACTGAATTTCCCTGTACAATCGTTAAAGGAATGCTTAAAAATATATAAATGTAAAAAATTACCATTTGACAAATCGTTGAAGTTGTATATAATAATAAAGTATAAATTAATTTATTCGGCAATGATAGGAAGAGTAGTTTAAGATTTAGTTACAGAGAGATAGCGGCGGTGAAAGTCTATTACGATAATCTTACAATGAAGAACATCCTTGAGCTTTTGACCAAAATTGCATTTGCAAAAGTAGGCTCAAACGCATCCTAGCGATAGATAGGCAAAGACATGTTAGTGTCTTTAGAGTGAGCATAGTAATATGCTAATTAGGGTGGTACCGCGAATGATAATCTCTTTCGTCCCTTTAGGGATTGAAGGAGATTTTTTTTATGCCCTAACCCCATGTTTCAGAGTCTTTTTTCTGAAACATGGCGGTAGGTCAAACGCAACGAATTCCAAATATATGCGACCGTAGGGAGCAAATATATTTGTGAATGAGACTGCGATATTACAATTAATTAAGCAATGTTAACAAATCTAAAATATATATTGAGAGGATTAAATTATGAGAGCAAATGAATACCGCACACATACATGCGGGGAAATTAGAGAAAGCCATATAGGAAAAGAAGTTAGAGTATCAGGATGGTTTGAAAATGTAAGAGACCACGGAGGAATTAAATTCGTTGATTTAAGAGATCAATACGGTATAGTCCAGGTGGTTGTTCATGATGAAACCCTATTAGAAGGGGTAACCAAGGAAAGTGTAATATGTGTTTCTGGTAAAGTAATCAAAAGAGATGAAGATACAATCAATGAAAAATTAGAAACAGGAACTGTTGAAATTGAGGCTGATACATTTAAGGTTCTTGGAAAAACAAAGGCTCAACTTCCTTTTGATATTCCAACATCCAAAGATACGAAGGAAGATTTGCGTTTGAAGTACAGATTTCTTGATTTAAGAAATAAAGATGTTCAAAAGAATATAATTATTCGTTCAAAAGTAGTATCTTTTTTAAGAAACAAGATGGCAGATTTAGGATTTTTAGAAATTCAAACACCTATCCTTACATCATCTTCACCAGAAGGAGCAAGGGATTACATTATACCTAGCAGAAAACACCCGGGTAAATTTTATGCTCTTCCTCAAGCGCCACAGATGTTTAAACAACTATTAATGGTTTCAGGATTTGATAAGTATTTTCAAATAGCTCCTTGCTTTAGAGACGAGGACGCTAGAGCAGACCGCTCACCAGGTGAATTCTATCAACTTGACTTTGAAATGGCTTTTGCAACACAAGACGATGTATTAGCAGTGGCGGAAGAAGTTCTCTACGAAACATTTTCTAAGTTTTCAGATAAAAAAGTTACAAAACCTCCTTTTGCTAGAATAACGTATAAAGATTCTATGATAAAATATGGAACTGACAAGCCGGATTTGAGAAATCCTCTTGAAATAATAGATATAAGTCATATGTTTTTAAAAACAGGATTTGCACCTTTCAAGAAAAAGACAGTAAGAGCAATAAATGTGCCAAATTGTTCATCTCAGTCAAAAAGTTTTTTTGAAAACATGCTTGATTATGCCATGAAAATTGGCATGAAAGGCCTTGGCTATATAAAAGTTGATGATGAAATGAAATATCATGGCCCTATTGATAAATTCCTTTCTGAAGAAGACAAGAAAGAAATTGCAGAACTTGCTGATTTGAAACCAGGATGCGTTTTGTTTTTCGTTGCTGATGACAAAGAGTATGCTCCAAAACTTGCAGGTCAAATAAGAACGGAACTTGCTAACAGACTTAACTTAATAGATGATACTTGTTTTGAAATGTGTTTCATTGTTGACTTTCCAATGTATGAAGTGGATGAGACCACAGGAAATCTTGGATTTACACATAATCCATTTTCAATGCCTCAAGGAGGATTAGAATCATTGCTAGAGAAAGATCCCCTTGACATAGTAGCGTATCAGTACGATATTGTATGTAATGGAGTGGAGCTTTCATCAGGTGCTGTTAGAAACCACGACTTGGATATAATGGTAAAAGCTTTTGAAATGGCAGGGTATACTGAAAAAGATTTGGAAACAAAATTTTCTGCATTATATAATGCATTTAAATATGGAGCTCCTCCTCATGCAGGCATGGCACCAGGAGTTGACAGAATAGTAATGCTCTTAACTGGGGAAGAAAATATAAGAGAAGTTATTGCATTTCCAATGAACAGCAATGCTCAAGATCTGTTGACAAATGCTCCGTGTGAAGTAACAGAACAACAACTTAGAGATGTTCATATAAAAATGAGATAGGAGGAGATTATGGTAACACGTGATGATATTATAAAAATTGCAAAACTTGCAAAACTTTCTGTGGAAGATGATGAAATAGAAGCATTAACAGAAAGTATGGCGGAAATAATCGGTTTTGCTGATACAATTAAATCGGCAGTTGAGGACGGCGAATTAGAAGATTTTGATGATATAAACAATATAACAAATGCCTTTCACGAAGATGAAGTAATAGAATCATTTGACAGAGAGTTAATATTAAAAAACATAGACGGTGGAGTGGATGGTTGCTTTCTTGTTAAAAACAGGGAACGGTCCACGAATCGAACTCAAAAGTAGGAGGTGCAAAGTTGAGTAAAATTAAATATATAAACAATCTTTTGCAATCTAAACAGATTTCTTGCGTGGAACTAACTGAGAAATATCTTGTAAATATAGAAAAAGAAAATAAAGTACTAAATGCTTTTGTTAATATAACTAACGAAAAAGCTTTAGAAACTGCTAAAAAAGTGGATGAAAAAATTGCTAGGGGTGAAATTCTAATGCCGTTGGAAGGCATTCCAATGACATTGAAGGACAACATTTCAACAAAAGATATTGAAACAACATGTTGCTCAAACATATTAAAAGGATATGTTCCTGTTTATGATGCAACAGTATGGGATATATTGAAAAATCAAAATGCTGTACTTTTAGGCAAAGCAAATATG